>JBDTQZ010000255.1:0-4337 GCA_039931935.1 Burkholderiaceae bacterium
CGCACATCGGTCACGCGTACACCGAGGTTGCTGCTGACGTTCTTGCTCGCTGGCACCGCCAAGCTGGTGACGACACGTGGTTTCTGACCGGCACCGATGAGCACGGTGAGAAGATTCTGCGCACCGCTGTTGCGATGTGCCGGCCTACCTCATCCGAGCCTCCTGAGTCAACCAGGATCACTCCGTTGTCGCCCACGATCACCGTCGAATTGATCATGTAGCCCTGGTTGATCTTGTTCGCGTGCTGGATGGGTCCGAGAAGAACGTAAACCCGCTCGTTGATCTTGAGCGTTCGAGGTTCCGGAAAGGTCTGCCCGTGCGCGGCCGCGCCCACGGCCAGGAGCGCGATCAGAGCGCCGAGCCGTCGCATGAGTGGCTGGGGTTAACGCCTGCGATGGCGCGCGATTCTCTTAAGTTTTTTGGGTAATCACTTCGGGCTTGGTTGGTCAGGGTCATGGCTCCGATCCGGACTTGAGCGGATAGCCCGCTTCGCGCCACGCTTTCACACCGCCGTCCAGGGCCACGGCACGCTGGTAACCCAGTTCGCGCAGCGTCGCCGCAGCCAGCGTCGAAATGCGGCCGAACTCGCAACACGCCACGATGCGCCGCGTCGGATCGGGCAGGTCATCATTGACGCGCAGCTCGAGCTGGCCGCGTGGCAGCAGCCGCGCCCTGGGGATGTGTCCGTTTTCGTAGGCATCGCGTTCGCGCACGTCGAGCACGATCAGATTCTCGTCGGCGGCTTCGACGCGCGCCTTGAGCTCGGTCAGCGCCATGAACGGCACGACGGCAGCTGCTTCCGCGAGCAGCTGCGCGACGGTCTTTCCTCCGCTCATGTTGCTGCGTAGCGCCTCGGTGATGTGCGTAGGCATACTGAGATTGAGGCTGCGCATCATGTCGACGAACGCGGCGCGGTCACGCTTCTGCAGGCGCGGGTTCTCGGCGAGTTCACGTCCGATCGTCGATTCGACGCCGCCCTTGTAGTCATGCGCCGGATGCACCTTGAGCGCCGTGTCCAGCCGCAGGATTCCGCTAAACAGGCTGTCGTACAGCGCCTCCGGATCTCCGCTGGGCAGATCGGTGCGGCCGGTGGCGCCGAACAGCAGCGTGTCGCCGGTGAACAGCCGGTCTTCCACCTGTAGACACATCGAGTCGCGCGTGTGGCCCGGTGTATGGATCACCCGCAGACGAAGATGGCCGACGCGAATCATGTCGCCGTCATCCAGGCGCATATCCACGAACGGCGCCGGACTCTCACGATGCATCACGACCGGTACGCTCAGTTGCCGCGCCAGTTGTCGTGTCCCGGAAAAGTGGTCGGCGTGCGTGTGGGTATCAACCAGGTAACGGATGCGCAGCCCGTCACGCGCGGCGAGGCCAAGATAGCGGTCAAGCTGGCTGGCCTCCGGATCGATCACTACGGCCGCGCATGTGTCGCTGCAGCCGAGGAGATAGGATTGACACCCGCCAGTAGCAATCTGCTCGTAGATCACGATGCGTCTCCCGCGTTAGGCCTGGCGTTTGTCGTTGAGGCTGAACAGCAATTTTGCCCAAGGGCTATGGAGGTGATCACAGCGCTCAACAGTCGCATGAGCGTGCTTCGAGCACCAAACATGCGACGCAAGTTTCGCAAGTCCAGCCTCATCGAACGCATCTAGTCCGTTTGCGCGTTCCGAGTAACCGCGAAAGCGAGTGGGTGTGACGCCCGCCTGTCACGTCATTCGGTCCCCATTGGGAGGTCGATGACATAGCGCCATGTCCCATCGGGTTGACGTCGCGCAAGTTCTGCGCTCTCGCCCGACAGCTCGATGCGCTCCCCTTTGGGGCCAGTGCCGGTGTAACTCCACTCGGAGCGCAGCAGAGCCAACTCGCCGACCTGGCTCACGCTTTTAGTCTTTCCGCGCATGGTCGGCTTTTGAGAGAGGAGGCCCTGAATGTTGACGCGGATCGCGTCATGTCCGACAGACGGCTTCCCTGGGAAAGCGAGTCTGGCATCGCGCTCGTAAACAGCCAGGACTCGCTCGATATCGCCAGAATTGACCGCCGCCACAAACGCGTCGATCACCTGCTCAGGGCTGCGTGCCGCGTGTAGCGCGCTCTCGTGGGAAGGCATCGTTGAGCAGGAAACAAAAAGTATGCAGGACAGCGCGGCCAAGGCCGCCGGGGTGCTGAATTTCATAAGTGTCTCACTCTTGCATTGCCGCAGGCTCGCGTGCCAGTTGCGCCAAGACTGGCGCGCATGGCCAGCGCTCAGGCATCTGAGCGTTTGCGAGTCACCGTCAAGGCAGGTGGATTCGCCAGCGTCTGGTAGACGACGCAGTACCTCTCCGTCAGGCGCAACAGAGTGGCGAGTTGCTCCTCCGATGCGTCGGTGTCGAGCGTGAACTGCAGCCGTATGTTTTTGAAGCCCACTGGAGCGTCCTTGGCCACGCCGAGTGTTCCACGGAAGTCGAGATCACCTTCGGCCTGCAGCGATGCATCTCGCAGCTGGATGCCGAGCGCCGTAGCCACCGCGTTCAGCGTTACGCCGGCGCAGGCAACCAGGGCCTCGAGCAGCATGTCGCCCGAGCACGCAGCCTGTTCGCTTCCACCCGTCGCCGGATGCAACCCGGCAACGATAAGCGCTTTGCCTGTTTCGATCTTGCAGCTGAGACCTTCACCGATGCGACCTTGTGCACGCAAAGTGATCAGCGCCGCCTCTGGCGTTTCACGATAGCGCTCCTTCAGCGGAGCCTGGACAGACCGCAAGTCTTCGGCATTCATGGTGGCGAGTCTCCTCGTGATTGATGTGTGACGCGCTACGAGTGAGCTGCGCGACATGCGGCACGTGTTAGGACACCATCTTTTCTAACGAACATGATGGCGGACCCAGAATTCCTTAGACTTGTGTTGCTTGAGCCGCTCTCGAATAACTTCGGCTTCACCAATGTACGCGTGCGGCGCGTTTGTCACCGGGTCGCTACCAATCAGGACGTAAACGCCGGCCTTCTCTAACTCCTCACGAGCTAGAAGCTCTTCCAATTCGGTGCGCGGAGCCTTGCCGCTCCAGTTCGAAATTTCCGCGGTCCGCAAGCTCTTGGCATCACCGCGCGGAAGGTAGAGCCTGATGGTCGCCGAGGGCATGATTGCGTTGCGAGCCTAACGTTGAGTGACACGCTGCTTCACGGTGGAGGGCCGCTGCGCGTCCGCCGGGCCGACGCGTTATGCGCGCATCCGCGAATGTTCGACCGACGCCCGACCTGCCAGCAAGCCAGCGACCGAAATGTCCTCGTCAAGCACGGGCCAGTGCAATCCGTCGCCGCTTCCTATCAGAGCGACTTTGTTGCGTGCCTCCTGGGTACCCGCAGCGAGGCGCGGAAACCACACCAGTGGCACCGCCAAGGTACGCCCGTCCGCCAGTTGAACAATCAGTTCATCATCTGTGCACCGTGCGCTCAGGGCGCGCGGATCCGCGCTAGCCGCCAAAGTACTCATTCCAACGCTCCTCAAATTGATTCCGATGCTCAACTACAAGACGAGAGAGCTTCGTCAGCTCCTGGGCGGCGAACCCGCGGCTTCGTGCCAGAGACACTGGCGATAGCCAGAACTTAGCAATCGCCGAATCGCGCTCAACGTGAATATGTGGCGGCTCCTGTACTTATTAGAGTAAAGAAGAAGCGGTATGGGCCGAGAACCAGGACAGTAGGCACATCAAGATGCTACCGCGCCGGCACTTCTGAGAACACAGTAGCTGCCTCCTGCTCGACAGGGATGGATCGCACCGACAGCACGCCGTTGATTGCTGCGATCGCGTCGATCACGCTCTGCGCTACCGGACTGTCGACGTCGACCATCGTGTACGCCATTTCGCCGCGCGACTTGTTCAGCATGTTGTGAATATTTAGCCCGGCTTTCGCCATCGCGGTCGAAATCTGACCGAGCATGTTGGGCACGTTGGCGTTGGCGATACCGATGCGATACGCTGATTCGCGCGCCATTTCGACTTGTGGGAAATTGACGGCGTTGCTGATGCCGCCATTTTCCAGAAATTCACGCATCTGCTCGACGACCATCACCGCGCAATTTTCTTCCGCCTCGGCAGTCGATGCGCCCAGATGCGGTAGCGCGATAACGCCGCGAACGCCGGACAGGATCGGCGATGGAAAGTCGGTCAGATACGCCTTGAGCCGGTCGGCGCGCAGTGCCTCGACGACTGCAACTTCGTCGACGATCGCGTCGCGCGCAAAGTTCAGCAGCACGGCGCCGGGCTTCATCATCGCCAGCCGCTTGGCATCGATCAGTCCGCGCGTAGCCGCCAGCAGCGGTATGTGCAGCGTGACGAAATCCGCTTGCTTCAG
>JBDTQZ010000256.1:0-4315 GCA_039931935.1 Burkholderiaceae bacterium
AAACCGGCGACCAGAAAACCTACACCTACCGCCAGCTGTATCGCGAAGTCAATCGCATGGCTGGAATTCTGAAGTCGCTCAGCGTCACGCGCGGCGATCGCGTTCTGATCTACCTGCCGATGATTCCCGAAGCGGCGATCGCGATGCTGGCCTGCGCACGCATCGGTGCGATCCATTCGGTCGTCTTCGGCGGCTTTGCATCGGTCAGCCTGGCCACGCGCATCGACGATGCACAGCCAGCGCTGATCATTTCGGCCGATGCCGGATCACGCGCGGGCAAGCCGATTCCGTACAAGCACTTGCTCGACGAAGCGATCGAGTTAGCCAAGCACCGGCCGCCGAAAGTGCTGCTGATCAATCGCAAACTCGCGGACATGAAGCGCGTATTCGGACGCGACGTCGACTACGCGACGCTGCGAGCGGAGCACATGAACGACGAAGTACCGTGCGAATGGCTGGAATCGACAGAGCCGAGCTACATCCTGTACACGTCGGGCACGACCGGCAAGCCGAAAGGCGTGCAACGCGATACCGGAGGACATGCGGTCGCGCTTGCTGCGTCGATGCGCGACATTTTCTGCAGCCTGCCTGGCGAGACCTTTTTCTCGACCAGCGACATTGGATGGGTCGTCGGACATTCGTACATCATTTACGGGCCGCTGATCAACGGCATGGCCACGGTCATGTACGAAGGTCTGCCGATTCGTCCGGACGGCGGCATCTGGTGGAGCATCGTCGAGAAATACAAGGTCAACGTGATGTTCTCGTCGCCGACCGCGATTCGCGTCCTGAAGAAACAGGATCCGGCGCTGCTGAAGAAATACGACCTGTCGAGTCTGCGTTTGCTGTTCCTTGCCGGCGAACCGCTCGACGAAACAACCGCGCGCTGGATCGCCGATGGGGTTGGCAAACCCGTTATCGACAATTACTGGCAAACCGAAACCGGGTCGCCAATTCTCGGAATTTCGCGCAACGTCGAAGCGTTGTCGTCCAAGTTCGGGTCACCGGGTGTTCCGGCAGCCGGCTACTCGGTCAAGATTTTCGACGAACTGACCGGTGAAGAGATCACGGAGCCGCATCGGAAAGGCGTGGTGGCGATCGAAGGTCCGTTGCCGCCGGGCTGCATGACGACGGTATGGCGCGACGATCAGCGATTCGTGCGGACCTACTGGACCAGCGTGCCGAACCAGGAGGTCTACTCGACGTTTGATTGGGGTATTCGCGACGAAGACGGTTACTTTTTTATCCTTGGCCGTACCGACGATGTGATCAACGTTGCCGGCCATCGGCTCGGCACGCGAGAGATCGAAGAGTCGCTGTCGTCGCACCCCAACGTCGCCGAGGTCGCGGTCGTCGGCGTTGCGGACTCGTTGAAAGGTCAGGTGGCGCTGGCTTTCGCCATCCTGAAAGACCCGACGCAAGCAGACACCCAAGAAAAGAAGCTCGCGCACGAAGGCGAGATGATGAAAGTCGTCGACTCGCAGCTCGGCGCCGTCGCGCGGCCATCGCGCGTACATTTTGTTGGTGTACTGCCGAAGACGCGCTCCGGCAAACTATTGCGGCGATCGATTCAGGCGCTTGCTGAAGGTCGCGATCCAGGCGACCTGACGACGATCGAAGATCCGACGGCGCTCGAGCAAATCAGGGCGGCGATCCACGCGTGACATTCAACTACGCCCTGTCGAGTTTGTTGCTGCCGCCGACTTCGCTGATCGCACTGACGATCATCGGCGCGTCGATGTTGAGGCGGCGCCGAATCGCGGGCCTCGTGCTGATCGTCGGCTCGCAACTGCTACTACTCGCGCTGTCGACCCCTGTGGTTGCCAACGCCATCGTGCGCACGCTCGAACCGCCGCCAGCGGTGATCGACGAAGTCAAGCGCGCGCAAGCGATCGTGGTCCTGGGCGGGGGACGCAATCTGGGTTCGCCCGAATGGGGCGGCGAAACAGTGAACGACTACACGCTGCGGCGCGCCCGCTACGGCGCGAGGTTGGCGCGCGAAACCGGACTGCCGGTGTACGTCAGCGGTGGCCGACCCGCTGGCGGAGAATCGGGTGAGGGCACGTTGATGAGAGGTCTGCTTGCAAGCGAACTCGGCGTGCCGGTCAAATGGGTCGAGGCCGCATCAGAAACCACGCGTGAACAGGCGCAGATGGCGGCGCGGGACCTACGGCCGCAGCAGATCAACCGGATCGCGCTGGTGACCGACGCTGTACACATGCCGCGTGCGCGACGCGCGTTCGAGTTGGAAGGGCTGATCGTGATTCCCGCCCCGACCGGCTACACCGGGCAGCGGCCGTTCGCTGCCTACCAACTGATCCCAGGTCCCACCGCGCTACGCGAATCGCACGTCGCACTGCGCGAATGGATTTCGCAACTCCACTATCACGTTCTGGCACTGGTCGACTAGATGAAAACAAAACCCTGGCTGACACTCGAAGACGCACAACGCATCGCTGCGGCCGCAGAAGCTGAGGCGCGGAGTCATCAATGGGCCGTCGTGATTGCCATTTGCGACGACGGCGGTCACCTGATCCTGCTGCATCGGCTCGACGGCGTGGCACCGATCTCCTCGACGATCGCGCCGGCGAAGGCACGCGCCGCCGCGCTCGGCAAGCGTGAGACGAAGTTGTACGAAGACATGATCAATCAGGGCCGCGCCGCGTTTCTGTCAGCGCCGCTGGACGGCATGCTGGAAGGCGGGGTACCGGTCATCGTCGACGGTCACGTCGTCGGGGCGATCGGTGTGTCGGGGGTCAAATCAAGTGAAGACGCGCAGATTGCAAAGGCTGGCGTCGCAGCGCTGTAGCACGCGTGGGACAGAAACTCTAAGCGTCGGCTTCTCTCGCAGCCCGTCCGCGCTCGATTTTGATCGATGCGATCAGCAGCAGCCCAATCACGAAAAAGCTGCCGGTGATCATCATGCCGAGACGGTGGTTGTTGCCGGTCAGATAAACAACGGCACCGTAGGTCAGTGGCCCCACGATCGCCGCGACCTGCACCGATAGCGTCCACAGTCCGTAGAACTCTGCAAGCCGCGTCGTCGGAGCGAAGACCCCGACCATCGCGCGGCCGGCCGATTGACTCGAGCCCATCGCAAGCCCCGCGAGGTTGGCCGACAACCAAAACAAGCCGGGTGTTGTCGCAAAAGAGGCAACCACCGTCATTGCAATCCACAGCAACAGCGTCAATGCCAGCGCGCGCTTGTGGCCAAGCGCGTCCTGCACGTAGCCGAATGCGAACGCTCCGATTGCCGCAGTGATATTGACGACGATGACGAGCAGCATCGTCTGCCGCAGCGTGAAATTCATCACCTCCTGCGCGTAAATGGCGGCGAGCGCAATCACCACCGCGACTCCGGCCTGATAAAACGTGCTGCATAGGAGCAGGCGAGTGAAGTCCCGGTAGAGACGAATGTGCTTCAACGTGGAGGCGAGCCTCGACAGCGAATCGCGGACGACACCCAGGCTCGCCCTTGCCTGCGGCACCGCGCGCTCCTTCAGGATGAACAACGTCGGCAGCGCTGCCAGTGCGAAGATGCCCGCGGTGATCAACATCGTCACCGGTACGTAGTCCTCCGCCTGCTGGCCGCGCCCTCCGGCCCAAGTCACATAGCCGAAGCACAGCAGGAGCGTCGCCAGTCCGCCCAGATAACCGAAGCTCCAACCCCAGCCCGACACTTTGCCAAGCGCATTCGGACGTGCAATCTCCGGCAGAAACGCACCGATCAGCGACACGCCGACTTGAAAGAAAAAATTGGAGATCACGATGGCGCAGACGGCAATTGCGACGTCGCCGCGCCCGGCCAGCGCGAGCGCCGCGGTCGCAGTCACGCAGCCGACCGTCGATATCCGCAGCAGCCATTGCTTGCGCGCACGCAAATCGGCGTATGCGCCGATGATCGGCATCGCGATCATTACGGCGGCATTCGATACGGCAAGTATGACGGTCCATGCAGGCGTAGCCCAGTCGGCGCCGTTGGCAACCACACTGACGAAGTACGCGCTGAACACTGCCGTCAATACGACGGTCGTGTAACCCGAATTGGCGAAGTCGTAGCCGGCCCACGACATGACTTCGCGGGGACGAACACCGGGGTTCAGTGCGGCCGGATCAAAGAGCGCCATCTGGCTAAGGATGCCACGCCAAGTTCGAACCGTTCGTATACTTCTGCGATGGCCACCCGCGACCTTGACCGTATCGATCGCAAGATCCTGGAAACGCTTCAGCTGGACGGGCGTATTACGAATCAGGAGCTGTCGACTCGCATCTCGCTCAGTCCGCGTGCCTGCCTTGAGCGCGTGCGCCGGCTTGA
>JBDTQZ010000257.1:0-4312 GCA_039931935.1 Burkholderiaceae bacterium
GACCGCCGCTTGCGACAGCGCCTGATCGGCCGGCCAGTACACGCGATCGAGGTGGGTCAGCTTCAGCGTGTAGGCACCCACGGCAATCGTGAATGTGGCCTTGTCGTTGTCGAGCTGCCGCAGCACATCGTCGATCTCGCGGTTCGTGCTCTTCTTCGCACTCTGAACGTCGCGCCCAGTCGCGCCGACGGAAATCGAACTTGCCTTCGGTCGTCCGCGCACCGCACTCACCGAGGCGGGCACAGTTACGGATTTGGTCGCCACCTCTCGCCGCACGGTCTTCGGATCGATATCGTCGCGCAGCCGCAGAAACACCGGCGCCCGCAAATGCCCATCTTCGGTCCAGTCCTGGAACTTCACCTCTGCCACAAGCTCTGGCGCTACCCATGTCACCGGTGCATTCAGTTCAGGCTTGGTCGAGAACGGATTGGTTTTTCTCTGCAGCGGTTCGAGCTGCCGCCGTACATCCGACAGTGAGCGGTCGTCAAAGCCGGAACCGACATGCGATGCGTACACGAGCTTGCCGCCCTCCCAATAGCCGAGCAGCAACGCGCCCAGCGGCGCGCGCGTGCCTTTGCCCTGCGTGTAACCGCCAATGACAAAGTCGGCACTGGTGATCGATTTGACTTTCAGCCACGAGGCCGAGCGCTTGCCGGCTTCATAACGGCCGTTCTTGCGTTTGCCGACCACTCCCTCGAGGCCGCTTGCGTCCGCGGCCGCCTGCAGAGCGACGCCGTCGTCCTGCGAGTGCACCAACTGCACCAGCGGCGACGGCAACAATGAATGCGCGAGATAGCGGCGACGATCGGCGTAGGGTGCCTGGCGCAAGTTGACGCCGGCGAAATGCAGCAGATCGAAGCAGTACAGCACTGCGCGCTCTGTTTTCGCGCTGCGATTTTGCATCGCATTGAATGACGGCCGGCCCTCGGCATCGAACGCGACGATTTCCGCATCGACGATCATCGTCTCGACGGCTTGCTTGCGCAGCTCGGCGCATACCTTCGGAAAGTCGGCGGCCAGATCCAGGCCGCGCCGCGTGCGCAGTTTGACGCTAATTTGTTCCCCCGTCCCCTCGACAAACGCGAGCACGCGATAGCCGTCGAGCTTGGGCTCCCACATCCAGTCGGTGTGGTTGAACGCGTTATCTCCCAGTTCGGCCTGCATCGGAGCGAGTGTCGCGGGTAATTTCTCGGAAGGACCGGAGACGACCAGCCGCTCAGCCGCGATGCGATGCGCAGGAACACTCTTCATCTCCTCGACCGATGCGTTGGATAGCACCGAGCGGTTCTGCGCCGTCAGGTCAATCTTGGCGACAAACCGATCTTTGTGCTTGATCAGCAACCAGTTCTTGCGGTCGGCCATTCGTACCAGCGCGAACGAACCTTTGACCTTTTCACCGCGCAGCAGAAAGCTCAACTTGCCGTTTTCGAGCTCAGTACGAACGCGTTCCTCGGCTTCCGCACGATCGTGAAACGAATACTGCTGACCCTCATCGGGCGAGTAGACGCCGCAGTCCCAGACAATCATTTCACCTGCGCCGTATTGCCCGGGCGGAATGACACCCTCGAACGACGCATAGTCGAAGGGATGATCTTCAGTCTGCGCGGCCAATCGCTTGTCGCTCGGGTCGAGAGATGGGCCCTTCGGAATAGCCCACGATTTCAAGACTCCATCGCACTCGAGGCGAAGGTCATAGTGCATGTGACGTGCGGAATGCTGCTGAATGACGAACAACAACGGACCACTGTGGGCTTCGCGTAGCGCAGCGGCCGGCTCGGGAGTAGCCGAAAAACTGCGCTTGGCGGAATATTCGGTGAGCTCGCTTTTCTTCACGCGAGAATTCTAGGATCAAGACACATGGCTCAGAGAATCGTAGCGGGCGCGAGCGGCTACTCCTTCAAGGAGTGGAAGGGAACCTTCTATCCGGAAAAGATGAAGCCGGAAGAAATGCTCGCGTGGTACAGCGAGCGTCTGCCGACGGTGGAGATCAACAATACTTTCTATCAAATGCCCAAGGCCGCCGTGCTCGAAAACTGGGCGAAGACGACGCCGGAAAACTTCAAGTTCGCGATCAAAGCGTCGCGTCGCATCACCCACATGTCGCGGCTAAAGGCCGACACAGCCGCCGATTCGGTTAGTTTTCTGTACACAACGCTCGCCGCACTGGGCGCGAAACGCGGCCCTGTGCTTTTTCAGCTGCCGCCATTTCTGAAGAAGGATCTACCCCGCCTGGTCGAATTTCTGAATCTGCTGCCTGAGGGACACGGGGCCGCATTCGAGTTCCGCAATGACAGCTGGTTCGACGACGACGTCTACGATGCGTTGAAAGCAGCGAGCGCTTCCCTGTGCCTTTCCGAGCGCGAATCGGAAGGCAACGACAGCGCACCGCCACCGCTGATCGAAACAGCAGACTGGGGCTACGTCCGTCTGCGTCTCGAAACGTATTCGGACGCGGATCTTCAACAGTGGGCGGAGCGGCTCGCAGCGACAGCTTGGCGGGAGATTTACGTTTATTTCATGCACGAGCCCACTGCACCTGCCTACGCACAAACGCTGATGCGGTTTGCGTCTTCCTGAGAAACCGATTCGCCTGGAGCGCGTATGCACGTTTCTGCTGTTGCCCACATCGTTCGCCTGATTTGTGCGGGCGCTTTGCTCGCCACGCTCAGCGGCGCAGCGTTTGCACAACCGAGCAAAGCGGTCCGAATTTTGGTCGGCTTCCCGCCCGGCGGCGGCACCGACGCCATCGCGCGATCTTTGGCCGAAAAGCTGAAGGATGAACTCGGCACGTCGGTCATTGTCGACAACCGACCGGGCGCAGGCGGGCAGATTGCCGCGCAGGCGCTAAAGAGCGCGGCGCCGGACGGCACGACGTTTTTCATCTCACACGACCACACGATTTCGATCCTGCCGCTGGTCATGAAGAATCCGGGCTTCGATCCCGCCAAGGATTTCGTTCCGGTGGCGGGCTTCGCCACTTTTGTCAATGCGCTCGCGCTGTCTGCCGGCACACCTGCAAGAAACTTCACCGACTATGTCGCGTGGGTGAAGGGACAAGGCGGCAAGAGCGCGATCGGCATTCCGGCACCCGCCTCGGTCCCGGAATTTCTCGTTAGAGTCATCGGTGACAAATATGACCTCGACCTCGTCTCCGCTCCGTACCGCGGCAGCGCGCCGATGATGGCCGACATGCTCAGCAATCAGATTCCGGCCGGCGTTGGGTCGGTGCCAGATTTCATCGAGAACCACGCGGCTGGCAAGCTGCGCGTCGTCGCCGTGCTCGGCGGCGCACGGCAGAATGCGTTGCCCGACGTGCCGACATTCGCAGAGCTCGGCCTCGCGGGCTTCGAGGACGTACCGTACTACGCGTTCTTCGCACCGACCGGCACGCCGCAAGCAGCAATAGATCAGTTCTCCGCAGCGCTATCCAAAGTGATCGCTCAGCCCCATGTACGCGATCGGCTGACACGCTGGGGCTTGATGGTGCAGTTCATGCCGCAAGCGCAGCTCGCTTCTCGTGAACGCGCGTATTCGCAGACGTGGGCGCAGATCATCAGGAAGAGCGGGTTTCAGCCGCAGTAGAGCCGTGACGCTCGCCGATGTGTGTTGCTGCACCGCTGCGCGGATCCGACTGATCGCTTCGAGGCAATTCTCCAAACCGGTCAGTTGGTAATCGCAAACGTTCGCCTTTCACGGACAAGTGATATCGCGCCACTTCGAAGGAGAACGGATCGTCGTCAACGAACGGATTTTCGAACCTGTGGGCAATCCGTGGGGCGCAGCACCTGAAGCTCCTTCCGTGCCGGCACGAGCCGGAGTCAACCGGAGCAAAACCATGAAATCACTTACTTCAACGTCTACCGCCGCAGCCGCCCTGCACAAGACCCGATATGTGGCGATGATCCTTTGCACAGCGCTGACCAGCGTTACGGCGTTCGGTCAATCCGAAAGCGGCGACAAGAAGCAACTGACTATCGCGGAACTGAAGACGATTTACCTCGACTGCGACCGAGACACGATGCGCGGGCTACTGGGCGGTGATGGGGCCAAAGCCTGCTCAGTTGTCTATGAGGAGCTTAAGAACCGCGCGTTCGACGGAGATTTTGATAAATTCCGGGCTTGGTCTCGAGCACAGAACACCCCGAACATCGCGGCTCGGTAACGCCGGTTTCAGCGAGCCTACCTGCCGACCCCGGGCGCTATCGACGTACCGGGTACACACGGGGACATGCAATTGGATACGCGTATCCAGAGCTCGGCCTCGCGGGATTCGAGGACGTGCCGTACTACGCGTTCTTCGCACCCGCCGGCA
>JBDTQZ010000258.1:0-4296 GCA_039931935.1 Burkholderiaceae bacterium
CAACTCCCTCGTTTTTTTCGACGAATCTGAACGCGCCGTATAGCGATAGCTCGCGCCGATCGTCTTGCCCGGTTTGCGGTAGTTTAGGTTTACAAATCCATGGCTTATCAGCGGTATCTTTCGCCTTCTCTAGGGGGGCCTGCCGGCTATAACTTGACGGTTCGAACTGCTCGAACTCCGTTAAAACCCGGTCAGAGGTTGGGATACCGAAAACCTGATGTCCACCGTCATACAAGGTTCTGCCGCGGCTGTCGGCGCCCTAACTGGCCTCGCGCGCGCGCTCGTGCAGCAAGGCAAGCTGCGGCCCGATCGTGCGGAGAATTTCGCGCGCAAGGCAACCCAGAGCAACACGCAGTTCATCGATGAGTTAGTCGGCTCCGCAGACGTCACTGGGCTGTCGGCGGCCGCGATCGCCAAGTTTGCCGCCGACACATTCGGGCATGCGTTGCTTGACTTGGGCGCGGTCGATATCGAGCAACTTCCAAAGGACATCATCGACAAGAAGTTGGTGGGGTCCCTGCGCGTGCTCGCACTGCGTAAGCGCGGAAATCGCCTCGCCGTAGCCGTTTCCGACCCGACCAACACACACGCGCTCGACCAGATTAAGTTTCAGACGCAGCTTGCGATCGACGTCATAGTTGTCGAGCACGACAAGTTAATGCGGCACGTCGAGGCGCAAGCTCAAAGCGTGGCGCAGACGCTCGACACCATGAGCGGCGGCACCGAGGACATCGATTTCGGGATGCTGGATGAACCCGGCGAAATCTCCGCCGAGGACGCCGCATCTGCCGCTGAGGTTGATGATGCGCCGGTCGTGCGCTTTCTTCAGAAGCTATTGCTAGATGCGATTGGCGAAGGCGCATCGGACATACACTTTGAACCGTACGAAAAGTTTTATCGCGTCCGCTTCCGGCTCGATGGTCAAATGCGCGAAGTCGCGCAGCCGCCGTTGGCGATCAAGGAGCGGCTGTCGACTCGCATCAAGGTTTTATCGCGGCTCGATATTGCCGAGAAACGAGTGCCGCAGGACGGCCGCATGAAGCTTGCACTGTCCGGCACGCGAGCGATCGATTTTCGCGTCAGCACGCTACCAACGCTGTTTGGCGAAAAAATCGTAATGCGGATTTTGGACGCATCGCAGGCAAAGCTGGGTGTCGACGCACTCGGCTACGAGACCGACCAAAAGCAGATCTTGCTCGACTGCGTGCAGCGCCCATACGGGATGGTATTGGTCACAGGCCCTACCGGTTCAGGCAAGACGGTGTCGCTGTACACGTGTCTGAACATCCTGAACAAGCCAGACATCAACATTTCGACCGCGGAAGATCCTGCTGAAATCCAGTTAGCCGGTATCAACCAGGTCAACCTGAACGAGAAAGCCGGGCTCACTTTTGCCGGCGCGCTGCGCTCGTTTTTGCGGCAGGATCCCGACGTCATCATGGTCGGTGAGATTCGCGATCTTGAAACCGCGGATATTGCGATCAAAGCGGCGCAAACGGGTCATATGGTGCTGTCGACGTTGCACACGAACGATGCGCCCGGCACACTGGTGCGGTTGTTGAATATGGGCGTTGCGCCCTTTAACATCGCGTCGAGCATCATTTTGATTACTGCACAGCGGCTGGCGCGCAAGCTGTGTGCGTGCAAGCAGCCGTACGATCTGCCGAAAGATGCATTTATCGGCGCCGGATTTAGCGCGGCCGACGTTGACGGTGGGTGGATTCCCTATAAGCCCGTCGGCTGCGAGCGCTGCAAGGGCAGTGGCTACAAAGGCCGGCTCGGCATTTATCAGGTAATGCCGATCACCGAGACGCTGCAGGACATGATTTTGAAGAGCGCCACGGCGATGGATATCGGACGCGAGGCGCAGAGAAACGGAGTACGCGATCTGCGCCAGTCGGGGTTGGTGAAGGTCAAGCAGGGAATCACCTCGCTGGAAGAGGTGCTCGGTTGTACTAACGTATAGAAGTCGAAGCGGAGTAATTGATGGCTACCGGAACACTTGCCAAAACACGCCCCACAGGTCAAGTACGCGAGTCGATGTTTCACTGGGAGGGGCGTGACAAAAACGGCCGTGTCGTAAGAGGCGATATGCGCGCCGGTGGAGAGTCGGTCGTTGCGGCGTCGCTGCGCCGCCGCGGCATCATGACGACGAAGATCAAGAAGCAGAGCTTCTCGCGCGGCAAAAAGATCACCGAAAAAGACTTGGCGCTTTTCTCGCGCCAACTGTCGACGATGCTGAAGGCCGGCGTGCCCTTGATGCAGGCGTTTGACATCGTGGGCAAGGGGCACTCGAATCCGTCGATGGCGCGCTTGATGAACGATATCCGCTCCGACGTCGAAACCGGTACCAGCCTGAATCAGGCGTTCCGCAAATACCCGCTGTACTTCGATCCGCTGTTCTGCAACCTGGTCGCTGCCGGCGAACAGGCCGGTATTCTGGAAACGCTGCTTGACCGCCTTGCTACCTATCAAGAGAAAACGATTGCGCTGAAAGGCAAGATCAAGAAGGCGATGTTCTACCCGATCATGATTATTCTGGTCGCCATACTTGTCACGGCGGTCATCATGATTTTCGTGATTCCGTCGTTCAAAAGCGTGTTCACCAGTTTCGGCGCCGATCTTCCTGCACCGACGCTGATGGTAATCGCAATATCGGACTTTATGGTGGCCTATTGGTACGTTGTCCTCGGTATTACCTTTGGAGGGGTGTATTTCCTGCTGCAGGCATGGCGAAGATCTCCGAAGGTCAAGGCCGCGGTTGATCGCGCATTGCTAAAGCTGCCCGTGTTGGGTGAGATGCTTGAGAAAGCATCGGTTGCGCGCTGGAGCAGAACGCTGGCAACAACGTTCGCTGCCGGTGTGCCACTGGTCGAAGCGCTCGATTCGGTCGGACCGGCGGCCGGTAATTGGGTTTTCAAGGAAGCGACCAAGCAGGTACAGAACGAGGTCAATGTCGGTACGAGTCTGGCACAATCGATGCAGAACACCGGTGTGTTTCCGAACATGGCGATTCAAATGACGTCGATCGGCGAGGAATCTGGTTCGCTCGATTCGATGCTGTCCAAGGTCGCTGACTATTACGAGCGCGAAGTCGACGAAACGGTGGATGCGCTGGCAAGTTTGCTCGAGCCGATGATCATGGTAATTCTGGGCGTCGTCGTCGGCGGAATCGTCATCGCGATTTATCTGCCGATCTTCAAGCTCGGCCAAGTGGTATAGGTAACCTGGGAAAGCCGGCGTCTACGACGCCGGCAACTGATACTTGTTTGAAGGCCCCCTCCTCATCGCTGTTGTCGCCGTTTTTAGCCTGGCGATCGGTTCCTTCCTCAATGTTCTGATTCATCGTCTGCCGAAGATGATGGAGGCTGACTGGCGCGCGCAATGTGCCGAACTCGAAGGCAGCGCTGTCGCCTCAACCGGACGCTACAACCTACTGGTGCCGCACTCGCATTGCCCTCAATGCAAGGCGCCATTACGCGTAGTCGACAACATCCCGATCGCATCGTGGATCGCCTTGCGCGGCAAATGCGCGCACTGCGCCGCTCGTATCTCGCCGCGATACCCGATTGTCGAAGCGTTGACTGCAGTGTTGTCGGCGATTGTCGCCTGGAAGTTCGGGCTGACATGGCAGACGGCGCTTGCCCTTGTGTTCACATGGACCTTGATAGCTCTTACATTTATCGATGCCGATACCACGTTGTTGCCTGATGATTTGACGTTGCCGTTGCTGTGGCTTGGATTGCTCGCCAACGTATTTGGATTGTTCGTGCCCCTGAAAGACGCAGTGCTCGGCGCCGCGGCGGGCTATTTGGTTTTGTGGAGCATCTACTGGTTGTTCAAGCTGACGACGGGGAAGGAAGGCATGGGCTATGGTGACTTCAAACTGCTCGCCGCCCTCGGCGCCTGGATGGGTTGGAAGGCGTTGTTGCCAATCGTCTTGCTGTCGTCACTCGTCGGCGCGATAGTCGGCATAGCGTTGATTGTCCTGGCGCGTAGAGGGCGCGAAATCCCAATACCCTTTGGTCCATATCTCGCGGCAGCGGGCATGATCCTCATGCTGACTGGTGATCGATTGACGCGGTGGCTAGTGCCGCTTTGATGTCGTCTGCTTTCAGCGTCGGCCTGACAGGCGGCGTTGGCAGCGGCAAGTCCACGATCGGAGCGATGCTTGCGGACCGCGGCGCTGCGCTCGTCGACGCCGATCTGATCGCCCATCAACTGACAAGTACTGGCGGCGCGGCCATCCTGACGACCAACTTCGAGGGCGAGGAGCAGGGTCGGGCGTTCGGCATC
>JBDTQZ010000259.1:0-4291 GCA_039931935.1 Burkholderiaceae bacterium
GCCGTTTCAAGATCGAGCAGCATCGCGTGCGCAGCGCGCAGGATCTTCCGCTGGCCACACACGCTCAGCGCTGGCCGTTCGACTACAGCGGCGAAGAGCGGCGCGACCTCGGTGCGATGCTTGAGCCTCACTATCTGGACCCCGATGGACGGCTGTACGAATGGATGCGCCCATTTTTTTCACAGGCGGCGCGGCCTGATACGAAAGAGCTGTTGATGTCGCTGGCCGACGCGATAAAAAGCGGGCTTAAGTACGAGGTGCGTGACGAAGAGGGCACGCAGACCCCCGATGAAACGCTCGCGCGGGGCTCGGGAAGTTGTCGGGATTATGCATTGCTGATGATGGAAGCTGTGCGGCGGCTCGGAATGGCGGGGCGTTTCGTTTCGGGCTACTTGTATGACCCCGCACAGGACACGGGTTGGGACGAAGGGGTCGTCGGAGCGGGCGCAACGCACGCGTGGCTCGACGTGTACCTGCCTGGCGCCGGCTGGGTGCCGTTCGACCCGACCAACGCCATCTTCAGAAGCGCGAACCTGATTCGCGTTGCGTTTGCGCGCGACCCGAAACTCGCCGCGCCGTTGAGTGGCAGCTGGTTTGGAGCCGTGTCCGACTACGTCGGTATGGACGTCAAGGTGTCGGTCCGCCGAGTGTGACGCTCAGCGCCCGACGGCCAAACCGTTCGGGCGATAACGCTTGCAAAGAGCTCATTGTTCGGCGTCACGAGCACTGCGACGCAGCCCTATAAACGGGGCCATGGAACGCCTTAAGCCCTGGTTCGTCGGTCTCGTGATGGCTGCCTGCGTCGCGTATTACGTGCACGACCGCGCGGCAGACCGGCGGGTTTTGAAGAGCGGCCCGGTTGCGGAAATCCCGCATCAATCGAGCGCGAGCGAGTCGGCGCTGCAGCGCGCTGGCTATGTGATCGAACCGTTGGCGAGCTACGACATTCGAGCACGCGTGTTATCGATCGAGCGTTATCGAATGGGTCGCGCAGCCGATCTCTCACCGGTCGATTTTGCACTGGGATGGGGCCCGATGTCGGATGCGGCGGTGCTCGATCGTCTCAGCATCAGCCAAAGCAATCGCTGGTATCACTTCCGTTGGGAAGGCTCGCCGCCGATCGACCCTACGGTGATGGCAAGAAGCTCAGCCAATACGCACCTGGTGCCGGCCGATGATTCGGTCAAGAATCGCCTGCTCAAAGTAAGCAAAGGGGAGGTCGTCAGACTGAGCGGCTACCTGATCAACGTGCGGCACTCTGACGGATGGACCTGGCGCTCATCACTGACACGCGATGACACCGGAGGCGGGTCATGCGAACTGATGTGGGTGACCGACGTGCAGGTCGAGCACTGACAATTACGGAGCTTGTCAATCCAGCGTTTGCTTGTAACGCGCCATCGCAATCGCCGCCGCCCCCGCAATAAACAGAAGGATCGGGATCGACTGCGGCAGTACATCCATTAGGCCGGCGCCTTTGAGCATCACACCGCGCACGATGCGCAGAAAGTGCGTCAGCGGCAGCGCTTCGCCGATCCACTGCGCCCACACCGGCATGCCGCGAAACGGAAACATGAAGCCCGACAGCAGGATGTTCGGCAGAAAAAAGAACATCGTCATCTGCATCGACTGCATCTGCGAGCGCGCGATCGTCGAGAACGCGAAGCCGACGCCGAGCGTAGCGGTAATGAACAGCACGACAGCGGCCGACAGTAAGCCGAAGTTGCCGAACATCGGCACTTCGAACAGCCAAAGGGCCGCGACGAAGACGATCAACACCTGCACATAGCCGATCACGACATACGGCAGGATCTTGCCAATCATCACTTCGGCCGGCCGCACCGGCGTTGCCAGCAGATTCTCGAGCGTTCCCCGCTCGCGCTCGCGTGTCATCGCCATCGCGGTCATCATTACCAGCGTCATCGTCAGGATCACACCCATCAAGCCGGGCACGACGTTGTAATTGGTGAGCCCCTCCGGGTTGTAGCGGCGGTGCACGCGCACTTCGAACGGGGCGGGTGCCACTTTCAGTTGCGATAGCGGGCCGCGTAGATCGTGCTGCAAAGCGGTCTGCGGCAATTGCGCCAGGGCAGCCACTGCGTTGCCGGTCGCCGATGGGTCGGTAGCGTCCGCGTACACGGCCATTGCCGGCCGCTCGCCGCGCAACACGCGCGCGGAAAAGTCGGAAGGAAACACCAGCGCGAACTGCACCTCGCCGCGCGCGATCATATGCTCGACTTCACTCTCGCCCGCCACTTCGACGATCCTGAAGTAGCCGGTGTTGTGCGCGGCGCGCACGACGCTCCGCACCAGCGGACCCTGGTCCAGGGCAACGACCGCGGTCGGCAAGTTGCGCGGATCGGAATTGATCGCATAGCCGAACAGCACGAGCTGCATGATCGGTACGCCGATCAGCATTGCGAACGTGAGACGGTCGCGGCGCAGCTGAACAAACTCCTTGCGCAGAACCGCGCCAATGCGTTGCATCGACAACGCAAACCGGAAACGCTCTTGCGCTTCGGGTGAAGCCGGCGCTTCAGCGGAAGTTGTCACGTGCATTCTGGGTAAGCGCAATGAAGACGTCTTCGAGCCCGGTTGGAATCGGCTCGACGTTACTTTCGGCCGCAAGCGGGGCCGACTTCGTTCGAAGCCATTGCGGAAAGTCGTCTCGTGTCGCGCTGCTGACATGCAGGCTCGCGCCAAACGGCACCACCATCCAGCTTGCCTCGCTCTCGGTCAGTTCAAGCACCGCGTCGAGCTGCTGTCCATGGACTTCCCACGTGTGTAAGGCTGCCTTTGCAATGACTTCATCCGCGGTACCCGCGGCGAGCAGCTTGCCGTATGAGATATAGACGAGGCGATGGCAACGCTCGGCTTCGTCCATGTAGTGCGTGCTGACGAGCACCGTCATCCCCTCGCTTGCCAATGCATGAATCTGGCGCCAGAAATCACGCCGAGCGGCGGGATCGACGCCCGCGGTCGGTTCGTCGAGCAGCAACAAGTCGGGCTCGTGCAACAGACACGCTGCGAGTGCCAAGCGCTGCTTCCACCCGCCCGATAAAGTGCCGGCGAGCTGCTTGCGGCGATCTGTTAGTCCCAGACGGTCGAGCGCTGCCCGCACCCGCCCGGGTCGATCGTCGATGCGGTAGATACGTGCGACGAAGTCGAGGTTTTCTTCGATCGACAGATCTTCGTACAGACCAAAGCGCTGCGTCATGTAGCCGACGCGCAGCTTGATGCGACGGGCATCGCGCCGGATGTCGAAGCCGAGACACGTGCCTTCACCTTCGTCGACTTCGAGCAGGCCGCACAGCATGCGAATCGTGGTGGTCTTGCCGCTGCCGTTCGGCCCCAGAAAGCCGCATACCTCGCCGCGCCGCACGCGCAAATCGACATGGTCGACGACGGTACGGGACCCGAAGGATTTCGTCAGCCCTCGCACCTCGATTGCATATTCGCCGGCGTTTGTCATTTCGGCGGCGCGGCGGACTTCACGATGCGCACGTCAAGCGGCTGGCCCGGCTTCAGCAGCGTCGCGGCCGCAGCCTCCGGCCGAGCTTCGATCATGAATACCAGCTTCGAGCGGCTCTCGTTGCTGTAGATCACCGGTGGCGTGAATTCGGCCTGTGTCGAAATGAAACTTATGCGCGCGGTGAGGTCGGCAGGACAGCCATCGCACGACACTGCGACCGAACCGCCTGGAGCAACGCGAGCAAGAGCGGACTGCGGAACGAAAAAGCGCACCTTTACTGCGCCGTCCGGCAGCAGTGCAACGATCGGTGCGCCGGCCGTTGCCCATTCGCCCGCGCGATAGGTGACATCGTGGACTGTTGCGGCGACCGGAGATACTCCCCGGGTCTGCGCCTCGCGCCAGCGCGCATTGCCCAGCTCGCTCTCGGCGGCGCGTTGTTCGGCCTGTGCAGCGTCAATTTCGTCCGGCCGTGCGGCGTTGCGTGCGTTGGCGAGCTGCGCCTGTACTTCCGCGACGCGCGCTGTGTCGCGCGTTGTGGCGGCACGCAAGGCATCGAGAGTGCTCGCCGACAAGAATCCCTGGCGTACCAGCGATTCATTGCGTGCCAGGTCTTTGACTGACACGTCGAGCGCCGCACGCGCCTGTGCCAACTGCTGTTCAATTGCGCGCAGCTCTTCGACGCGACGACCTTTCTGCAGATTGCGCGTCTGCGCGGCCGCCTGCTCGGCACGAGCCGCGGCCGTCGAGCGATCGAACGTCTGCGGATCAGTCTCCATCTGAAACAGCAGCGCTCCCTTGTCGACGTGAGCGCCGCGTTGC
>JBDTQZ010000260.1:0-4257 GCA_039931935.1 Burkholderiaceae bacterium
GACGAAGCCGACGTTGGTGCGGAAGGCGCTCGACTGCGCGACCTGCTGCATGCTCAGGGACGTCGGGATGAGGTTTCCGATTGCCTTGCCGACGAATCCGCTGAAGGGGAGAGCGGGGATGTACTGGCCAAGCCCACAATCTGGAAAGGTGATCGCGGCATCGTACCGATCGGCGTCGACCGCGACGTGTACATCACCGTTCCGTCCAGCGAACTGCGCGCGCTCGGTTCCGAGCCGTTGAAGTCGTCGATCGAGCGTCTCGATCCACTCGTCGCGCCGCTGCAGCGAGGCGAGACGGTCGGTCGGATGCTGATCAGCGCTGGCGGGCGGCAAGTCGCCGAGGTCCCGATCGTGGCTCTCGAGCGCGTCGAATCCGGCGGCTTGTTGCGCCGCGCGTACGATGCCATCGTACTGTGGTGGAGGAAGCGCAATGGTTGAATTGCGGGGCGAGCCCGCCGAATGGCAACGCGCTACCTGCTACTTGAATGGCGAATGGACGGCCCTGATCGACGCAAAAGTGTCGGTGCTCGATCGTGGGTTTATCTTCGGTGACGGCGTGTATGAAGTGATTGCCATCGACACGGTGGGCGGCATCCGAGCGCCGTTTCGCGCACACGCACACTACGCACGCCTGCAGCGCAGCCTGGACGCAGTTCGTATCGAGAATCCGCTGCGGCCCGAACAATGGCTCGATCTAACCGCAGAAGTGATCGAGCGTCATCCGTGGCCGCGCCAGTTGGTCTATGTGCAAATCACGCGCGGCGTAGCGAAGCGAGACCATCCGTTTCCGGCCGGCGTCGCGCCGACGGTGTTCGTCACCAGTTCGCCATGGCCACCGATTCCGAACGAGCAGATCGAATGCGGTGTCGCCGCGGTTACTCATGTGGACGAACGCTGGCTGCATTGCGACATCAAAAGCACGTCTTTACTCGGTAATGTGCTGATGAAGCAGTACGCTATCGACCAAGGTGCCAGTGAGACGGTGATGCTGCGGGACGGGTTTCTGACCGAAGGGTCCAGCACCAACGTTAGCGTCATCAAGGACGGTGTGGTCGCTACGCCGCCGAAAACCGTGCAGCTGCTGCCCGGCATCACCGTTGATGGCATAGCTCACATTGCCGAACAACACGGCGTCAACGTCGACCTGCGGCCGATCGCGCAAAGCGAGCTAAGGGCGGCCGATGAAATCTGGCTCAGCTCATCCGGGCGTGAAGTGCTGGCGATCGTTTCGCTCGACGGTACGCCGGTGGGATCGGGCAAGCCCGGCCCCATGTATCGGAACATGCATCAATGGTTTGAGCAGGCCAAACTTGAAGACGCGCGTGACTGGGCAGCGCAGCGAGAGCCGCACGCCCCACGACGCCTCGCGAATGAACGAATCGAATGAGCAACGAACCGAAACCCTCAGAACTAACGCCACGCCCACCGGGGTTGACGTTTCCGACTGACTTCCCGATCAAGGTCATGGGGCGCCGGGTCGATGAGTTCGCACAGGCAATCGTCGAAGTCGTGCAGGTGCATGCACCCGATTTCGACCCCAGCACACTGGAGATGCGAACCTCGAAGGACGGCAACTATTTGTCGGTGACCGCCACCATCCGTGCGACGTCGCGCGAGCAGCTCGACGATCTGTATCGCGCCTTGACCAGTCATCCTCTGGTCAAAGTCGTGCTGTAGCGACGTCGCCCATGATCGTTCGGCACTTGGGACACGCCGACTATGGCCGCACCTGGCAGGCCATGCGTGAGTTCAATGCGAAGCGCAACTCCGAGACCGCTGACGAACTCTGGATGGTCGAGCATCCGCCCGTTTTCACTTTGGGCCAGGCCGGCCGCCGCGTGCACCTGCTTGCCGCATCCGACATTCAAGTCGTGACAACCGATCGCGGAGGCCAAATCACGTACCACGGTCCCGGCCAGGTCGTTGCCTATCCGTTACTCGACCTGCGGCGCCTACATATCTATGTCAAAGAGCTCGTCTTTCGCATCGAGCAGTCGGTGATTCAGACGCTGCGGGCATACGGGGTCGACGGCCGGCGCGTAGCAGGTGCTCCGGGCGTATTCACGCCATGGCCGAGTGATGCGTCCGCGCCGTTCAATGGCGTCGCAAAGATCGCCGCACTCGGCATCAAGGTTGCCGGCGGATGCAGCTATCACGGCGTCGCGCTGAACGTCGCCATGGATCTGGCGCCGTATGCGCTCATCAATCCATGTGGCTACGCTGGGTTACAAGTCGTGGATCTCGCGACGCTTGGCGTCAAGGCCGATTGCGAAGATGTTGCGATGCACCTCTGCGATCGGCTGCAAGCGCATCTGTCGGCGCCCGCACCCGCTCTGGCACGCGCGTTCGCTAGACTGTCGGCCTGATGGACATCTCCGCACCCGCACCCGACTTTGCGAAGAAAAAAGGCGAAGCCAAAACCGGCAAGGTCTTTAAGAAGTTTGCAATCACGCCCGTGCCAATCGGTCAGGCGTTGAAGAAGCCCGAATGGATTCGGGTGAAAGCAGGCTCACCGGCCACCCGCTTTTACGAGATCAAGAACATTCTTCGTCAGCACAATCTGCACACGGTGTGCGAAGAAGCGTCGTGCCCGAATATCGGCGAGTGCTTCGGCAAAGGCACTGCGACGTTCATGATCATGGGCGACAAGTGCACGCGGCGCTGCCCGTTTTGCGATGTCGGCCACGGCCGCCCCGATCCGCTTGACGTGGATGAGCCGCTTAATCTGGCCAGGACAATCGCCGCGCTGAAGCTTTCTTATGTCGTTATCACATCGGTCGATCGTGATGATCTAAAGGATGGCGGAGCGCAGCATTTTGTCGATTGCATCCGCGCGACGCGGAAGCTTTCACCGACGACCCGCATTGAGGTGCTGGTGCCCGATTTTCGCGGGCGTCTCGATCGCGCGCTGCAAATCCTCCAAGCCGCGCCGCCCGACGTGATGAATCACAATTTGGAGACCGTGCCACAACTTTACCGCCACGCGCGGCCCGGGTCAGATTACGCACACTCGCTGACACTGCTCGCGGAATTCAAACGCATCGTTCCAGACGTACCGACAAAGAGCGGCGTGATGGTCGGATTGGGCGAAACTGACGAAGAGATTCTGCAGGTGATGCGCGATCTACGCGCGCACCATGTCGATATGCTGACGGTTGGTCAATACCTGGCACCCAGTACATATCACTTGCCGGTGCTGCGCTACGTGCACCCCGACACGTTCCGGATGTTCGAGGTGGAAGCACAGCACATGGGCTTCTCGCATGCAGCGTGTGGCCCATTGGTTCGATCGAGCTACCACGCCGACCAGCAGGCGCACGCTGCTGGTATCGCTGTCAAATCCATCGCTCTGGGTGAACATACATCGCTCTAGGCGAACGGAAATCGTTCCCTCACACCCACTTTTTAGACGCAATGGACGAAAGGGAGACAGCAACCTCCCCGTGTCGAAGAGATTGCAGCGCTGGGCGAAGGAATTTGGGAACTGCGTTGGTTGGGCGCGGCCTACCAAGATCCAGGCGCCGACCACGAGAGCAGTACCGCGAGCGCGTCGTCAAGCAGTTGCCCCGGCGGACGGCGCAGTTCGGCCTCACCCTTCAGGAGGCAGCGCCGACGAGTGTTTCTTAGGAAGGTGGCAGCCTACTTCGCGAAGCAACCGCAGTGAAGTACGGCGAGTTGTCGACAAGCCACGATTTCTCAAGAGTCACGCGAGCACCACTCGCACTCGATGGACCGCGCCATCTTCGACCAGCGGAATTCGCGCCGCACCATCGACCATCCTTGCCCCATCAAGCTCGGCGAACGCGACCCCGCGACTCACGTGGCGCGGGTTCTCGACCGCGATCTGATAACACGTGGTCAGATTGCGCGCGCCGCGGTGGCGGAACACGATTTCGTAGCCCGGCCATACCCGCGGAATGCATGGCTCGATGACCAGAGTATTGCCCTGCAGTTTGAAGCCCAGAATGGCTTCTAGGCCGGCGCGATACAGCCAGCCGCCGGAGCCGGTGTACCAAGTCCAGCCGCCGCGACCTACGTGCGGCGCGACCGAGTAAACGTCGGCGCACGCCACAAAGGGTTCGACCTTGTACCGCTGCACTGCCTCCGGCGTGTGGCTGTGGCTGATGGGATTGAGAAGGGCGAGCAGGCTGCCCGCGCGGTCGCCCTCACCGAGCAGCGCGAATGCAAACACCGACCAGATGGCGCCATGCGTGTACTGGCCGCCGTTTTCGCGCAGGCCCGGCGGGTAACCCTTGA
>JBDTQZ010000261.1:0-4256 GCA_039931935.1 Burkholderiaceae bacterium
GTTTCAAACTCGCAGGTCAAACAACACGCGTAGTGCTTCCAGCCATCGGCCTGAACGTGAGTCGCGATCTGCGCCAACGCGGGCGTCGCGTAACGGGACCGCGTCGTATGCAGCAGCGAGCCGCATCACGTCGCTCGTCGTCGATTCGCTTGCGGCGGCATTCACCTCAATCCTGAAGTTCGACGGGCCATCGGATGTGCTGCTGTCGCGTTTCTTCCGCCTGCACCCTTCACTCGGTCAGCGCGATCGTGGCTTGATTGCCGAGGCGGTGTTTTTCGCGCTACGCCGCTACGCCACGACGACTTGGTTGATGCAGCCAGCGCATCCGGCGCGCGCGGCGCGCTTCGCCGCGTTGCTGACGCTGGCACGCCAGCATGGTCTCGATGCGATCGATCAGCGTGCGTTGCGAGGTGATGCGGAAGCGGTGGCGCACGCGCTGACGATCGATCTGGCACACGCGCCGGCCACGGTGCACTCCGAGCTGCCAGAGTGGCTGTTTGCGGAAATCGAGCGACAGTACGACGATGCTGCGCCGCTGATCGATGCGTTGAAGGAAAGCGCGCCGCTCGATCTCCGCGTCAATTCGATCAAAGCATCGCGCGCGGAAGTCCTCGAGGAGCTGGTAGCTCATCACGTGGGAGCCGTCGCGACGCCGTACTCGCCCGATTCGATCCGGCTGTCGAGCAAACCGGCGTTGACAAACTGGCCCGCCTATCGCGAGGGGCGCATCGAAGTGCAGGATGAGGGCAGTCAGCTGATCGCTCGACTGCTGCAGCCGCGCCGTGGCGAAATGGTGGTGGATTTTTGCGCGGGGGCGGGCGGCAAGACGCTGGCGCTGGGAGCGCTAATGCGTTCCAGCGGGCGCCTGTATGCGTTTGATGTCAATGAGAGGCGGCTCGGCGGCTTGAGCCCGCGGCTCAAGCGCAGCGGTCTGTCGAACGTGCATCCGGTGGTGATTCGTAACGAATCCGATATCCGCGTGAAGCGACTCAACGGAAAGTGCGACCGCGTGCTGGTCGACGCACCGTGTTCCGGTAGCGGGACGCTGCGCCGCAATCCTGATCTAAAGTGGCGCTTCAGCGAAGCGGAGCTCACGCGCGTCAGCGGCGTGCAGCATTCGGTGCTACGCGCGGCGGCTCGATTGCTGAAGCCGGGCGGTCGGCTGGTCTACGCGACCTGTTCGCTGCTGACGCAGGAGAATCAGGCGGTGGCCGAGTCGTTTCTTGCTGAGCATCCCGAATTTGAGCTGGTACCGGCAGCGACCGTATTGCGTGCGCAGTCGGTCGATATCGAGCATGCAGCACGCTTCGCGCCTTACTTCGTCATGCTGCCGCATTTGCACGGTACCGACGGGTTTTTCGCAGTCGTGTTTGAGCGCCGGTAATCCGACAGTGAACCGACAAACGCTGTTCGAAGAAGTTGTTTATACGTTGCGCAATGAATTGCAAACGCCGCAGGCGTGGCAATTGGTGGTCATCGGTGTCGCCTTGCTCGGCGCCTGGTTTTACGCGCGCCACATTGAGCAGCGTGTGCGTGATCGCCTGCACGCCGCGGCGTCAGCTAACCAAGGCGTGCGGGTCGATGTTCTGAAGTTCTCGATTGACGGCTTTCGCCGTCTGGCATTCCCAATCATGGCAATGCTGCTGTTGATCCTGGGTGCCCTCAGCCTGTATTTCGCTGGTGTGATGCGCTTGGACCAGGCGCACCTGCTCCGACTCGCGTTGCTGCTTCTCGGCGCGATGGCTGCAATTCGCTTGTTTGTTTACGTGTTGCGGCGTTCGCTATCGCGCGCTCCATGGATCGGCACCTTTGAGCTCGGCATTTCGCTCACGATCTGGATTTTCGTGGCGCTGCATGTCACCGGCCTCCTCGACGACCTAATCAGCCAACTCGACTCTGTTCGCTTCCCACTCGGCAAGACCGCGCTCACGCTTTGGGACATTTTGGCCGGCGCCTTTAGCGTCATCTTGACCGTGCTTGCAGCGCTGTGGGCTGGCTCGGTCGTCGAAGCGCGCCTAATGGGAGCGAAGTCGCTCGCGCCGAATTCGCGCGTAGTACTGGCACGCTTGATCAAAGCATTACTGACGTTGCTGGCGGTGCTGCTGGCGCTTTCGCTGGTCGGCATCGATCTGACGGTGTTGTCTGTCTTTGGTGGTGCGCTTGGTGTCGGACTTGGACTCGGCCTGCAGCGCATTGCCAGCAACTATGTCAGCGGCTTCATCATCCTGCTCGATCGCAGCCTGTCGATCGGGGACATGATCACCGTCGACAAGTTCTACGGCGCGGTGTCGCAAATTAACGCACGCTACACCGTGATCAAATCCCTTGTTGGCACGGAGACGATTGTCCCGAATGAAATGCTGGTGAGTACGCCGGTCATTAATCACTCGTACACCAACACGTCAGTACAAGTGGTCGTTAAGTTATCGATTGCGTACAGCGCCGACGTCGACCGGGCGCTTGAAATTCTGGTCGAGGCTGCGACAGCGCAGTCGCGTGTGCTCGTCGACCCGCCGCCGAGCGCGTTCATTACCGGCTTTGGCGCCGACGGCATCGACCTACAGATCGGGTTCTGGATTTGCGATCCGGAGGCGGGAAGCCTGCCGATTCGATCGGAAATTGCGCGCTCGGTGTTGAAGCGATTTCATGATGAGGGGATTGAAATTCCGGTGCCGCAGCGCGATGTACGCATCACGTCGGTATCAGGCCCGGTAGCCTTGGGGGCCTTGCCGGACGCTGGGATTCCCGCGGGCCGCAAAACTTGAGTCGATTGCCTAAAAAGAGGCGCCCCAAAGCCGATTGCGAGCGCTTTTGGACGGTGCGCTGCGTACAATATGGAATCCGCGCTGTTGTACCCCGCTGCTGAACCCGCTGCTGAACCCTTCTGAACTATGCTGATGCCCGCGGTCTGCCTGGTGTTACCTTGAGGAACCTGAATGTATTTGCTTGAATTCTTGGATGGTGGTCTGCTGCAGTTGAGTTGGTGGCAGCTCATCGTGGCGGCACTTGTGTTGACGCACATCACCATCGCTAGCGTGACGATTTTCCTGCATCGCAGCCAAGCGCATCGTGCGCTCGATCTTCATCCTGCCGCAGCGATGTTTTTCAGAGTCTGGCTATGGCTGACCACCGGCATGCTGACCAAGGAGTGGGTATCGATTCACCGCAAGCATCACGCTCGCGTCGAAACTGCCGAAGATCCGCACAGCCCACAGACGCGTGGCATCAAAGCGGTGCTCTGGACTGGCTCCGAGCTGTACATGGAAGAGGCAAAAAACACCGACACGCTGATGCGCTACGGTCATGGAACGCCGGACGACTGGATCGAGCGCAACATTTTCTCGCGCTTCACGTGGCAGGGCGTCGGCTTGATGGTCGGCGCAGACTTGATCCTGTTCGGCTTTGCTGGCCTAGCGATCTGGGGTATCCAAATGCTGTGGATCCCGTTTCACGCCGCCGGCATCATCAACGGTATCGGGCACTGGTGGGGTTACCGCAACTACGACTCACCCGATGCCAGCAATAACATCGTGCCGTGGGGTATATGGATCGGTGGCGAAGAGTTACACAACAATCATCACACCTACCCGACTTCGGCCAAGTTTTCGACGAAGTGGCATGAGTTCGACGTCGGCTGGGTTTATATCCGCGGCTTACAGGCGCTCGGGCTCGCGAAGGTCCTGCGCGTTGCGCCGAAGCCGCAGGTCGCAGAACCCAAGCGGTCAATCGACCTGGAAACGCTGCAGGCGGTAATTTCGAATCGCTACGACCTGTTGGCTAAATACGCGCGTTCACTGAAAGTCGCGCACCGCGATGAATTGCAGAAGCTCGGATTGTCGGGCGACGAGCATGCACGCTTTGCACGGTTGAGGCGCGTGTTGCGCAAGGGCGATGTATCTCAGCTGGCGACCGCTGAGCAACATTCTCTGTCGGACATGATGAAGCGCAGTCGCGTGATGAAGACGCTGGTGGAGATGCGTACCGAGTTGCTGGCTACCTGGGAGCGTTCCTCGGCGTCGCGTGAGCAGATGCTGACGCACCTGCAGGACTGGATTCATCGCGCGGAAGCAAGCGGTATTCATGCGCTACAGGAAGCAGCGCTCAGGATGCGTAGCTACCGGCACGCGCCTGCGTAGCATCGGACCCGCAATAAAAAAGCCCGGCAGCCCCGGGCTTTTTTTTCAACTGCTGACTACTTCAGCTTGATTTCTTTGTACGCGACATGCTTACGTGCGACCGGATCGAACTTGCTGAAT
>JBDTQZ010000262.1:0-4241 GCA_039931935.1 Burkholderiaceae bacterium
CGCCACTGAGGTCGGCCAGCGGTTTGTTGGGCAGCCGCGTTGACGCAAGCCGCGCCGGCACGATGACAACGAATTCCACTGGACCTAACGGCCGATTTCGGCGGGCTCGACTTTGCGCGCGTCGGACTCGAGCATTACCGGGATGCCATCGCGGATCGGATATGCAAGCGCATCGGCCTTGCACACTAACTCTTGGGACGCCTTACGGTATTCGAGCAATCCCTTGCAGATCGGGCACACGAGAATATCAAGCAGGCGATGGTCCATCAGCGTTTCCTCGCGTCTTTCTCGCAGATATCCGCGCGATAACAGCATCGATCAGCGCCGGATCGACCTCGGTCACCAGCGGCACGACCCATAAACGCGAATCGCTTGCGAGCGATGAATTGTCGGCGCATTTTACGGCGTCCTTTTCGGTTATCAGGATGCGATCAGCGATGCACTGCGAGAATGGATTGGTTTGATAGTCGAAGTGATCGGCAAGTGGTAACGCGTCGATGACAAGCCCCGCCGTGCGCAGCATTGCAAAGAATCGATCGGGCGCTCCGATGCCGGCCGCGGCCGTCAAGCGCCAACCGTGTGAGCGCTGTTCGGCGGCCAGCGACGACAACTCGATGCGAAGCTTCGGGTCGTGCAGCGCGAACGCGCTCGTCACGTGCGTCCGCATGCGATAGCGCGGCGCCGCCGCTGCAATCTCCGGCACCTCTGCGTCGATTCCATTGAGCGCGATCGCGTCGACCCGATCAAGCCGGCTGCGTGGCTCGCGCAACGGTCCGGCGGGCAACACCCAACCGTTACCCAACCCGCGATAGTTCAGTACTGCTATTTCCATATCCCGCGCCAGTTGCAGATGCTGCAGGCCATCGTCGGCGACGATCACGTCGCACTCGGGGTGCGTTGCGCGCAATAGCTGCGCGGCCTCAGCGCGCCGACGCGCGATCGCCAGTGGCGCTGTTGTTGCGCGCACGATTAGCAACGGCTCGTCTCCGACTTCTCGCGCGACGTCTTCCGGGCGCACCAGCCGAGGCTCGACATCGCTCGCGCCGTACCCCCGCGACACGATGCCGGGCCGCCAGCCGCGCTCTTTGAGCGCACGCACCAACTCAACGGTGAGCGGGGTCTTACCGGTCCCACCCACGTAGACATTGCCGACGACGACCACCGGCATATCGAGCCGCGTAGGCTGGCGAAGGTGCAGTGCATAGAGCGCGCCGCGGCAACGATAGATCAGGTAATAAAGCGCCGATAGGGGTGACAGCAGCCACGCGAGAGCGCCGCGTTGCTGCCATGCTTCGGCAAGCGCGAGCTGTAGCCGGGTGCGCAGCAGCACGGCGATCGCTGGGTAAAGTGACAGCTTCGGCGCTTACTTGCCGGCGTCGGTGCGCTGCGTCGCAAAACTGATTCGCACGATGCCGGCCAGGCGCGCGGCATCGATCACGCCAATGACCGCCTGGTGAGGAGCCTGCGCATCGGCATTGATGATCAGCACGACACCGTCGGCTCCTTTGCCCGCGACGCGCAGCGCATCGGCAAACGCCCGCACATCGTTCGAGGCCAGCAGCTGCCGCTCGATTGCGTACCGGCCATCCGCGGTGACGGCAACGTTGATTTCGTTCGGCTGCAGCGTGGGCTGTGTGGCATCGGCCGAAGGCAATGTGATTTGAAGCTCTGCAAAGCGGGAATACGTGGTGCTGACTGCCAGAAAGATCAGCACGATCAGCAGTACGTCGATCAGCGGAATCAGATTGATCTCCGGTTCTTCGTCCAACGCGCGTCGGAAGCGCATCAAGCGCGCTCCGAGCGTTCAGACTTTGGGGTCGCGAACACTGTTTCGAGCAGCCGCTCGGCCTGTTCTTCCATGTCGACCAGGTAATCGTCGACCAGCCGCTTGAAGTAGCGATACGCGAGCACCGCTGGTACTGCGACGATGATGCCGAGTGCAGTGCAGTAAAGCGCCACCGAAATGCCGCGCGCCAGGTCCTGCGGGTTTGAGCCGGCCTGCTGAGAGGCGAAAATGGCGATCATGCCGACGACGGTTCCCAACAAGCCCAGCAGCGGTGCGATCGAGCCAATCGATCCCAGCAATGTCAAATTCTTCGTCAAACGGTTGGCGACGACGGCGCCAGCGGCCTCGATCTGCTGCATGGCTCCTTCGCGACCAGTGCGCTCGTTGCGCAAACCGGCTGCGAGCACTTTGCCCAGCGGTGAATTGGCCTCGAGCTTGGCAACGACATCCGGCGTGATCTTCCGGTTCCTCCATAGTCCGAGTACGTCGTTGAGCAGGGTTGCGGGCACGACATTCCTGCGCTGCAGCGCGATCCCGCGTTCGATAATCAGACCCAGTGCAAAAACGGACGCCAGGATCAGAGGAATAATGGGCCAGCCGAGCTCAGTAATGATGGCAAACAACGGGAATCCTTTTTGGTGTGAGCGCTTGCGCGAGCGCGCACTGTAGAGATGCCTGACAAGCGCAGCAAGTTTCCACAGTTACTGTGGACAAGTATGTGAACAAGTAGTGACGGGCGGCCCTAAGCCTTTGTTGCAATTTGATTTGTACGGCTTGCACAGCGGTTAGGCAGCGTTTTAAGTCAATGAATTTCAACACCTTAACTTAAGCATGAGTAAAACTAAGCTCACGCATCAGCGCGATCCGCAATCTACCTTGATGTGTGGATAGGTTCCGCTCGGAAACCCGCATGGCGCCTGACTTCGACAACGAAAATGCAGAAAACACGCGGGCTGCGCTGACAGTTTCCGCGTTGAACCGCGCGGTTTCGGGCTTGCTTCAGCGAAGCTTCCCATTGGTGCGGGTTCGCGGCGAGATTGCCAACGTGACACGCGCCGCCAGTGGCCATTGGTACTTTGCCCTGAAGGACGATCAGGCGCAGGCGCGTTGCGTGATGTTTCGTGCGCGCAACCAATTGCTCGGCTGGATGCCGCGCGATGGCGACGAAGTCGAGGTGAGCGCCGTCGTTTCGCTGTACGAAGCTCGCGGCGAGTTCCAGTTGAGCGTCGAGTCGATGCGCCGATCGGGGCAGGGCCGGCTGTTCGAAGAATTCTTGAGGCTTAAAGCCCGGTTGGCGGCCGAAGGACTATTTGCCGGCGAGCGCAAGCGATCGCTGCCACGCGTCCCGCGCCGGGTGGCGGTCGTGACGTCGATGCAAGCCGCCGCGCTGTCGGATGTAGTGACGGCGCTGTGTCGCCGCGCTCCTTACGTAGGCGTCATTATTTATCCGGTAGCGGTGCAAGGCGCGGGCGCGGGCGGTCAGATCTCCGCAATGCTTGCGAAAGTATCCCAGCGGGCAGCCGCTGACCTAGTCGACGTGGTGCTGTTAGTCCGTGGCGGCGGTTCGATCGAGGATCTCTGGGCGTTTAATGAGGAAGCGGTCGCGCGTGCGATCGTGTCGTGCACGATCCCAGTCGTCGTCGGGGTCGGACACGAAGGCGACATCACAATTGCCGACTTCGCGGCGGACCTTCGCGCGCCAACGCCTACCGCAGCGGCGGAAATGGTCGCGCCGGCCGCAGCGGCCTTGGTCGCGACCATCGAAGCACAGCAGGCTGCGCTTTCGCGTGCGCTGCAGCGGTTGATTGAAAGGTCTCAGCAACGGATCGATTATGTGCAACGGCTTGCGACGGCACGACGGGCCCCGTGGAAGGTGCTGGCCGGGCAGTTGGAAGCGCTGCGCCTGCGCACGGGCAGTGCGTTGGTCGATGCGCTGACGGAAGCACGCGGTCGAGTCAGTTCCCGCGTTCATCGGCTGCTAGTCGCAAGGCCGAGCCCAACCGGCTCTTCCGTGCGCGTCGCTGCGTTGTCGGCGGCGCGGCGTGCCGCGATGTTTGGGCAACTTAGGCGCGATCAGGTGCGCGTCGAAAACGGATTGGCCGCGCTCGCGCATCTCGACCCGGGACAAACTCTGGCGCGCGGTTTTAGCATCGTGCGCGCTGCGAGCGGTGCACTGCTGCGCGATTCAGAGCAGGTCGGTATCGGCCAGACGTTGGAGATCGAATTTGCGCGCGGCGGTGCAAGCACGCGCGTCGAGCGGCTGCGGCGGTAACGCGTCAACGCATCGTCACGCATGCTAGATTGCTAGACGCTCGAACAACTGAGCGAATAACAAGCAAGGAGGGACTATGGGCGCAATCTTCCAATCGCTGGGGCGAACGGTCGCAGCCGGTGTCGTGTTGCTTATCGTGCTGGTGGGGATCGTTGTGGGTATCACCGGCACCCCGGTACGTGT
>JBDTQZ010000263.1:0-4235 GCA_039931935.1 Burkholderiaceae bacterium
ATGCCGCCCGCGCGGATACCGTCGATCCGCTGGCACTGATTCAATACCTTGATCTCAAGACGTATCTGGTGGGCGACATCAATACCAAAGTGGACCGCGCCAGCATGGCCCATTCGCTTGAAGTACGCGAGCCGTTGATGGATCACGAATTGGTCGAATGGATGGCCACCTTGCCCTCATCGCACAAAATCAGCGGGTCGGAAGGAAAATACCTGCTCAAGAAAGCGTTTGAGCCGCGACTGCCGAGCGATGTGCTTTATCGACCAAAGATGGGTTTTTCGGTGCCGCTCGCGCGCTGGTTCCGCGGGCCCCTGAAACAGCGCGTTCGCAATGCGGTGCTCGGATCGCGATTGACCGATACCGGCTGGTTCAATCACGATTACCTTCAGCACCTGGTTGATGCTCATCAAAATGGCACATATGACTACAGTTCACCGATCTGGACGCTTTTGATGTTCGAAGCTTTTTTGAGGCGGTCGCTGGATGAACAAGGGGCCACGGAAGTTACCCCCGCAAAAAGGTTTGTAACCCATGCTTGATCCAGTCAGAGTCGCGCGGGCCATCGCGACAAATCAGATCGCGAGGTTTGCTCCCTCGGTGTACCTGCAAATGACGGCGCAGACCGGGCGCGGTGACTCGTCCACGGAGTCTGCCGTCGAAATCGCGCAATATTTCAAAGCCTCGGTTGCCGACTATCTTGCAAGAGTCGGGCTTTCCCCGGTCGACGCGCCGGGATATTTCGGCGGCAAGACCATCATTGAGTACGGACCTGGCGACTTTCCCGGCGTGGCTGTGCTGCTTGCAGCTTACGGGGCTGCCAAAGTTTATTGCGTCGATCGATTTGCAATGGTCAACCTCGGCGAAAAAAACCTGCAGGTTCTAGAGGCGCTTGCCAAGGATCTTGACGAGCCCGCCCGTAGCCGGCTGGCCGAACTGCGAACTGGCGCAGTCGGCGGACAACAGCCTTTTGCTCCCGACAAAATCGAATATGTCGTTAAACCCAGCGGCTTGTCGGGTCTGCGCAAGCAGGCTGATCTGGTGATTTCGCGCGCCGTGCTGGAACACGTGGACGACCTGCAGAGAACTTTCGAGGACATGCTGCACGCAATGCGCCCCGGTGCGACAGCACTGCATCTGGTCGATCTGAAAAGCCATGGGTTGCACACCCGCAACGCGCTGGACTTTCTCGAATGCGCACCCTGGCTATGGTCGCTCATGTACTCGCATAAGGGCGTGCCCAATCGGTGGCGGATTAATCGTTACCGCGACATCGTGGCCGCACTCCATGTGACACATGTGGAGTTCGAGGTGACGACGCGAACCGATCCCTCCCTAGCCGACGAAGTCCGGCCTCGGTTGTCCTACGCATTTCGCGACGTTTCAAGCGCCGACCTTCAATGTCTTGGCTTCTGGCTGCGTTTCGACAAGAAGCGGGAGTGATGGCGATGCGTATTCTTCATGTGCTCGATCACTCGATTCCCCTGCACAGCGGGTATACGTTTCGCACGCTGTCGATTTTGCGCGAGCAGCGGCGGCGCGGCTGGGAAACCTTTCACCTGACCAGCCCGAAACAGACCGACTGCGGCGTCGACGAGGAACAAGTTGACGATTGGCATTTCTACCGCACCCGGGCTGCCAAACCGCCGCTTCCGGTTCCCGGTCTGCGCGAAATTGCGCTGATGAACCAGTTGGAGCGTCGTCTGACCGCGGTCGCAAAACACGTCCGGCCCGATTTGCTGCATGCGCATTCGCCGGTGCTCAATGCGCTGCCGGCGTTGCGAGTCGGCCACAAGCTGGGCATTCCCGTGGTCTATGAAGTCCGTGCATTCTGGGAAGATGCGGCGGTCGACCACGGCACCACGAGCGAAGGCGCGGCGCGCTACCGGTTGACGCGCTGGCTGGAAACCCGGGCGCTGCGGCAGGCCCACCATGTGTTCACGATCTGTGAAGGGCTTCGCGCCGACATCGTCGCGCGCGGCATCGTCGGCAGCAAAGTCACGGTGATCCCGAACGCGGTGGACATCGACGCATTCGACCCCGGTGGCCAACCCGACTCGGCCCTCAAAGCTCAACTCGGGCTCGCGAGCATGAGCGTCATCGGCTTTATCGGTTCCTTCTACGCCTACGAGGGGCTTGACCTGCTTCTCGAGGCCATGCCGCGCCTGACTTCGATGCATGCCGATGCGCGACTGCTGTTGGTCGGGGGTGGGCCCCAGGAAAAAGCGTTGAAGGCGCAGGCGGCGCGAGTGGGACTCGCCGACAAGGTGATTTTCACGGGCAGGGTGCCTCATGCCCAAGTGCAGCGTTATTACGACCTCATCGATGTGCTGGCTTACCCGCGCCATTCGATGCGGTTGACCGAATTGGTCACACCACTCAAACCGCTGGAGGCAATGGCGCAAGGCCGAGTGCTTGTCGCCTCCGACGTTGGTGGCCACAAGGAGTTGATCGACGACGGGCGAACCGGGATGCTGTTTCGCGCGGGGGACGCCAATGCACTAGCCGAAACGCTGGATCGGCTGTTGACTCAGCGCGACGACTGGCCGCGGCTGCGTGCCGCTGGCCGCGAGTTCGTGGAGTCCGAACGCAACTGGCGTGCCAGCGTCGCGCGTTACGCGCAGCCTTATGAAGCCGTGGTTGGAGTGCCGGCACATGCCTAGGTCGGCCGGGCCGCAACCGCACGTCGTCGTGGTCAGCAGCCTGTTTCCGAGCTGCAGGCAGCCAGGCGCCGGCCTGTTCGTGCGCGAACGCGTTTTTCGCGTCGGCCGGCGCATGCCACTTGCAGTGGTGGCGCCCACTCCCTGGTTTCCGATGCAGCGATTCGTGGGTCGCCTATGGCCGGGGTTCAGGCCGGGCGCGCCGCGGCATGAGTCGCAGCAGTCCAGGGACGTTTGGTTTCCGCGTTTCTTTTCGGTACCGGCCGTCCTCAAACGTCTCGACGGGATCGCGATGGCGCTCGGCGCGTTCAGCCGGTTGAAGCGGCTCAAGAATCAGGGGCGCCTCGATGTCATCGACGCGCATTTCGGATTTCCTGATGGTTATGCAGCCGGCCTGCTCGGCCGCTGGCTTGACGTTCCGGTCACGATCACGATGCGCGGCACTGAGCAGCGCCATGCGGCCGATCCGGTGCTGCGTGGGTATCTGCGTAGCGCCTTGCTAAGAGCCGATCGCGTGTTCGCAGTGTCCGAATCGCTGCGCCAGGTCGCGATCTCGCTGGGCATCGATCCGCAGAAGGTGCGTGTCGTTGGCAATGGGGTTGATCTCGACCGCTTTCATCCGGTGGCTCAGCAGCCAGCGCGCGAGCAGATTGGGCTTGCGCCGGCCGACCGCGTGCTGATCAGCGTCGGGGGGCTAGTTGAGCGCAAGGGATTCCACCGCGTGATCGAGTGCTTGCCCCAACTGCGGCAGGAGTTCCCTACGCTGAAATACCTGGTGGTCGGCGGCCCCAGCCCCGAAGGCGACTGGACCGAGCAACTCAAAACGCTGTCCCATTCGCTCGGGTTGGACGAGTGCGTCCGGTTTCTCGGGCCGGTCGCCGCGGACGATCTGCACCGCGTGCTGTCCGCCGCCGAGGTCTTCGTTCTCGCGACGCGCAACGAAGGCTGGGCCAACGTGTTTCTCGAAGCGATGGCTTGCGGCCTTCCGGTGGTGACAACCGACGTCGGGGGCAACCGCGAGGTGGTCAGCGCCGATGCGCTCGGCGAACTGGTGCCGTTCGGAGACAAGGACCAGTTGCTGTCCGCCATCCGCCGCGCGCTTTCTCGCCCTTGGGACAAGGGGTTGCTTCGCGGCCATGCCGAGGCAAACACCTGGGACCGGCGGATCGACGTTCTCGAGTCGGAATTCAGACAACTGCACCGCGAGGTCCGTGCGTCGCGGCCTGCCGCGCCCATTCCCAGCACGCCAGCACGCTGATAAAACCGGCGTCCGACCGTTGCAGCACCTTCGCAGAGCGATATGAAGATCACTATCATCGGAACTGGATATGTAGGCCTCGTCACTGGCGCCTGCCTGTCCGAAATGGGGAATCATGTCGTTTGCCTGGACATCGACGAAGCCAAGATCGCGCTGCTGAAGCAAGGCACGATCCCGATCCACGAGCCGGGCCTCGAAGCGCTGGTGCATCGCAATTCCGCCGTCGGCCGTCTGCGATTCACGACCGACGTAGAGGCAGCGGTCGGCCACGGCGCCCTGCAGTTCATCGGGGTCGGTACCCCGCCCGACGAAGACGGTTC
>JBDTQZ010000264.1:0-4224 GCA_039931935.1 Burkholderiaceae bacterium
CTAGGGCTGACGGTACGCACCGTTGATGAAGGCAATTATTCGGCTGACAACATATCCTGTTGCAGGCCGAACACGCCAGGCTGCTGGTGTTGCCGCAACGAAGCGAGCGAGGTTTTTTTGCGTCCTGGCTCGTCGGGCCGGACGCGATCCGTTTCACGCGTGATTGCCGATGTCCGGTGCTGGTGGCCCGCGGTGCGATACGCCGACAACTGCGCCAGATCGTGGTGGGTGTCGACTTTACGCCCGCGTCGCAGCACCGTGCCATGCTCGCCTGCCTGCTGGACCGCGACGCACAGGTGGAGCTGTTTCATGCGGTCAGCACCACCGGCGAGAGCCAGTTGCGCAGGGCCGACCTTGATCGCAGCGTACTGCGCCGCTATCGAGACAACTGCATGGAACATGCACGGGTGCAACTGGGGCGCATGACGCAGTCGTTGAATGCCCATGCAATGCCGGTCGTGTCGTCGGCCCATATCGGCGAACCGGCGGAGCAACTCTTGGGGCGCCTGGCCTTCACCGGCGCCGACCTGGTGGTGCTGGGCAAGAGCCGCAGGCATGCCGCGACCGATTGGTTGTTGCGTAACACCACACACGAATTGCTGGCGCAGTCGCCCTGCGATGTGATGGTGGTGCCGGACGATTTCCAGCTGTCGGCTACCCCCTCTCCGATGCAGCGGCTGAAAGACCCGGCCGAGCCGCAACTGCGGGCATGGCCCGCCACTGGAGGGCCGTGAGATGCCGTCGCCGGCGTTTGTGGCGGCAAGCCCGCTCGTCTCGCGCCGAAAGCGCTACCGGACACGGTGGTTTTACGTCAACACAAGGCGCTGGTCGAACGAGCAACGCAATAGGAGGATGATATGAATCGCAAATTCAGTAATGTGTGGATCGAGCTGTCAATCCAGCAGGCTTGCCGCTATCGGCTGGTCAACCAGGTGATGGCGAAAAGTTTCGAGACATACTGGCTACTCGGACCGCTGTCGCTGATCGACCGCTGCCTGCCTCGGACCGACGAGCCCTTGAACCCGCTGGAATTCCACGGCAAGCGCCGGTCTGAGTGGTCGCCGCGACCACAAGCCGGCAAGCATATGGCTTGAGCGGCTGTAAAGGCCAGGGTCAGGTCTCATTATGAGTGCGGGCCAGCCGTTCCTTCGGGCCTTGCGCCTGGCCTGGATATTTGTCGGCACGGCCGCCGCAGCGCTGGCACCGCAGACAAGCCATGCCTGCGGTGCCTGTGTCGAAGACAACGTGACTGCGACCTACGATCACCAAGTGGTCACGCGAGCCAAGATGGCTGGCAATGACGAGGTGTTATGCCAGATCAGCGGCAGCTTGGCACATAGCAATTGTTGAAATCTACACGGCGCGTTCAGAGTGTCAGGGCGCAGAGCGGTCCATTCCGCTGGTGCGTTCGCTCGACCATCTAACGTACTGCGGTTTCAGGTGCGATGGGTGTTTAGAAGCAGGGTGCAGGGACTTTCAATGGAGTAATCCGGCAGTTAACCGACGTCGCTCACTTCAACCGTCAGCCCAGGGTTGAATGCGCATCTTCCGCCAGCAATTTATAAAAGCCCATGTAAATCATGGGCTTTTTTTCGTCAACATGGTTCGACTATCAAAATGACTATAAAATAGTGTAGCGTATCAAAGTCGTTACTTGAGTCATATCACCAACACGTTGCAGACTTTCGCGTCGCAGACACCGGCATCTGCTTAAAGCAGAGTAAATGGGACTTACCGGTGGGCCAAGCGAATTCACACAATCGACCACATCCAGATGTTCCCGATCACGCTCGAAAGCGGCCCGTCGATGATCTGACGTGGAACTCGTAATTTTGAGACATATGTGTTCGTGGGCGCACAGACGCTTCGCCGTCATAGAACGCACCCTGTAGGGAGGAGCTCAAAAAACATGGCTGTTCATCATGCGCTGTCTGGCGAACTGATCAACATTCAACCGCTTGGCAGCGCAATCACGACCGCCCGGACCGCAACTCTGTACAAGACGCAGAACCTTGAGGTGTTTCGCATGGTTCTGCTCGCCGGTAAGGAGATGCCCGAGCACGAGGTTGCCGGAGAATTGACGGTGCAACGCTTGGAAGGCAGCGCCGAATTTTCGATCGGGAGCACGCGCGACGTAATGCAGTCAGGCGATCTCAAATGCCTTGCGGGTGGTATCCCACTTGCCCTCAGGGCAATCGAGGATTCATCTGTCTTGGTCACCCTGCTGCTTCATGGTGCATAAGACCCGTGCACACCACAGATGCAGTGTCGATGCGACGGTGCCGCGATGCATGAATCCATAGTATGCACAATCGGGCATTCGAACCGGTCGATCGAGGACTTCATCGGCCTGCTCTGGCCCAACGAAGTCGCAAGAGTGATCGATGTCAGGACGATCCCACGCTCGCGCCACAACCCTCAGTTCAATCTCGATTCGCTCCCAACGTCTCTCGCTTCCGCAGGAATCGCCTACACACACATGCCAGGCTTGGGCGGCCTGCGCCACGCGCACGTCGGGTCACCTAACACCGGGTGGAACAACCCTTCGTTCAGGGGCTACGCGGACTACATGCAGTCCACAGACTTTACCGGAAATGTTGAGCAGGTCGTGGAACTTGCTCGCTCCCAGCGGTGCGCACTGATGTGTGCCGAAGCAGTTCCCTGGCGCTGTCACCGCTCGATGATCGCCGACGCGCTCTTGGTTCGAGGTGTGCGCGTGGAAGACATCATCGGACCGCACGGGCGAAAGCCGCACGTTCTCACATCGTTCGCCCATGTCGAGGGGTTGCATTTGACTTACCCACCGTCGACCGTCGGTGACGATGGTCTGACCGCAGAGTGCGCTGGTCGTGTGTGGGTCGGGCTGAAGCACAGTAGGAAACACGCATGAATGCGGCAACGCGGCCGCGCGACCCCGTGGTCATCATGCCTTCTCAGGAACTTGCAGGCCTGCTGACCGCAGCGCGAAGCTGCCGAGTGTGCGAGGCGCAGCTACCGCTGGGTCCACGGCCTGTACTGCAGGCCGGTGCATCAGCCCGCATCCTCGTGGTGGGACAAGCCCCCGGCGTTCGTGTGCACACTTCGGGGATTCCATGGGACGACCCCAGTGGTGATCGCCTGCGCGCCTGGACCGGCCTGAACAAGTCACGCTTCTACGACGAATCGCAGGTTGCGATCGTGCCGATGGGCTTCTGCTACCCAGGCCGGGGGCGAGGCGGAGACTTGCCGCCGAGGCGCGAATGCGCAGTCTTGTGGCTCGATCAGTTGCTGGCCCGGCTGCCGCACATCGAACTCACGCTGTTGATCGGCCTGCATGCGCAACGCCATTTCCTGGGTCACCGCCGCAAGGCGTCGCTGACGGAGACGGTCAAGGCCTGGCGCGAATTCGCGCCGGACTACCTTCCTCTGCCGCACCCCTCGGCGCGCAACACACCCTGGTTTCAGCGCAACCCGTGGTTCGAACAAGACCTGCTGCCGGCGCTGAGTCAGCGGATCGCGTCGTTAGAGCGGAATCACCCTGACTGACAAAGAGCGCGAAGGAACTTGAGCGAGGACGGCGGGATCAAAGCCGGATTTGGAGGTGAGCATCATGTCCTGGCGATTAGGCATGGCATATGCGCAGGATCTGCGCGATCGGGTATTGCTGGCAACGGGGTTGCTGCGGGAAGTGGCTGAGCGCTTTGGCGTGAGCCAGTCCTATGTGTCACGAGTGCGTTCACGCAGCGAGCGGCTGGGCCAAGCCAGCGCGGGCGCGCAGTGCAATCATGTCCCGCTGCGCCTGGCCGCATTGAAGGCGCCGCTGCTGGCGCAGGTGACCTTGGCGCCCGAGCAGACGCTCGTTCAGTTGTGCCAGTGGACCCAAGCCGAGCATGGCATTGCGGTGGGGCCGACGACGATGGGTAAAACCCTGGCCCGGTTCGGGCTGACGCTAAAAAAAAAGACGCTTTATGCCAGCGAGCAGCAGCGCCCCGATGTCGCCCAGGCGCGGGCGGCCTGGAAAGCCGAACAAGCCTCGATGGCCAGCGGGCGGTTGATCTTTCTCGATGAGACTTGGGCCACTACCAACATGACGCCCACCCGGGGCCGCTCGCCCAGGGGCGAGCGCTGTGTGGGCTACGCCCCTCAAGGCCACTGGCACACCACGACGTTTGTCTGCGCTTTGAGCACGCAAGGCTTATTGGCGCCTCTGGTACTTGATGGACCCATCAACGGCAATGCATTTGT
>JBDTQZ010000265.1:0-4218 GCA_039931935.1 Burkholderiaceae bacterium
GGCCAACGACAACGACGCTGGCTGGAGCGAAGTCGTGCTGAATCCGGCGCAGCGCATTGACCTGCTCGGCCTGACCAACGGCATCCTGGCGGAACTCGGTCAGACACCCCTGGCGGCAGGGCAGTACCAGCAGGTCCGGCTTGTACTGAGCCCGAACGGAGGCGGCTCCCCGGCCAACTCGGTCGTGCCTACCGGAGGAACTGAAACCGCACTTGATACGCCGAGTGCAACGCAAAGCGGGTTGAAGCTGATTCATGGCTTCACGGTGCAGCCAAACATGATCACTGATCTCGTGCTTGACTTTGATGCCTGCCGCTCGGTGGTGCGCAAGGGCAACGGCGGCTTCAATCTAAAGCCCGTCATCGCGGTGATTCCGCGCACGACGACCGCGATCGTTGGCACCGTTGATCCGGCACTTACGGGAGTTATGGTGTCGGTTCAGAAAAACGGAGCCGTGGTCCGAACCACTACTCCCAATGCGAACGGGGATTTCACTCTCTCGGGTCTCGATCCAGCGCAATCGCCTTTCGAGGTGGTATTCACGGCAACCAGTCTCGTCACTTCTGTCGTCACGGCGACGCCGGTGACCGCGGGCACGTCAACTCGAATCAGCACTACAGCTGCGCCGATAACGCTGCCAGTCGCAGTGACTGGTGTTGCAAACGGCAAGATCCTTCCGATTGCGGCTTCGGCCAGCATTCGTGCGCTGCAGGCGGTTGGCAGCGTTCCGAAGATCGAAGTGGCCCAAGACAACGCCGATGCGACGATCGGCAATTACTCGTTGACGTTGCCGATCACCGCACCGCGTCTCGCGACGTATTCGACAATTCTGCCGCTCGCATTCAGTTCGCAGGCCGCAAGTGCGGCCAACTACACGCTCGAGGCTTTCGCGACAGGATATGTAACGCAATCGAAGTCAGTGACGATCGGCGCTGTGCCAGTCGTTAACGACTTCACGCTGGTTGCTGCGCCCTGAAATAGTCAATGCCGTGGACTGTCAGCAAGCGTTGCGGCGACCGTGCTTTCGATCCCGCCTGCGAACAAATGGGCGGCATCGACGGGATCAAACGAATACTTGCGCCCGCAGAACTCGCAGGTGACGCTGACCGACCCCTGCTCGGCAAGGATCGAGTCGACCTCTTCCCGGCCGAGCGAGATCAGCATCTTTGCGATGCGCTCGCGTGAGCAGGTGCATTGAAAGCGCGGGGTCAGCGGCGTGTAGTGCTCGAGAGCTTCCTGCCAGAACAACCGGTGCGATACCTCGTCGGGAGAGAGCTGCAGCAACTCTTCAGACGTCACGGTCTGCGCCAGGGCTACCAGGTGCTCCCATGCCGCGTCGTTGGGAGGCGCACCCTCTGCTCCGCCGTCGCCGGGCAACCGCTGCAGCAGCAACCCCGCGGCGGCCGTATCGTTCGAGGCGAGCCAAAGCCGGGTCTCGAGCTGCTCGCTTTGGCGCATGTACGTTTGCAGCACCTCAGCCACGCTGTCGCCTTCAAGCGCGACGATGCCTTGATACGGTTGTTGTCCTGGTAACGGATCTTTCGGATCGAGTGTGATCGAAAATCGCCCACGCCCGTCCTGGTTCATCAGCTCGCGCAGTGAAATGTCGTCGGAGATCGGCTGGTCACGCACCTTGGCCGTCGCGCGCAGCGCCAGGTCGGACTGGCACTCGACCACGAGCAACTGCAGGGGACCGTCGCCGTAGACCTGCATCACCAGCGCTCCATTGAATTTGATGTTGGTCGCTAGGAGCGCTGCCGCTGCGACCATTTCGCCAAGCACGCGCATCACCACAGGCGGATATCGACGATGTGCTGTCATCTCGCGCCATGCGTTGCCCAGCTGCACAAGCTCGCCTCGCACGCGTGCGCCGGTAAACGCAAACTTCAACAACCGATCCGGCATGAGGGCGAGCTATCGACCGCAGATTCAGCTAATGCGTTTTAGATCGCGGCGATAGGCGACTGCGCGCTGCACGTAGCTGTCGGTATCACGCTTGATGCGCTTGATATGCGCAGGTTCGAGTTGCCGCACGACTTTTGCCGGTGAGCCGATCACGAGTGAACCGTCAGGGATCTGCTTGCCTTCGGTAATCAGCGCACCGGCACCGATCAAACAGTTGCGACCGATCACCGCGCCGTTGAGCACGACGACCTGGATGCCAATCAGGCTGCCATCGCCGACGGTGCAGCCGTGCAGCATCACTTGATGACCTACTGTCACCCGGCGGCCGATCGTCAACGGAAATCCCGGATCGGCGTGTAGCACCGAACACTCCTGAACGTTGCTGTCGTCGCCGATCTCGATCGGTTCGTTGTCGCCTCGCAGCGTTGCATAGGGCCAGATGCTGACGCGTGCCCCGAGAATGACGGTGCCGATCAGCGTGGCGGTGTCGAATACGTAAGCGCTGGGGTCGATTTGTGGAACGCGGTCGCCCAATTGGTAGATGCCCATGAATCAAGTTTAGCGGGCCGGTAGCGCGAACGATTTGTCAAGGTTCGCCGACACTAACTTGACCCGTAAAGGCGCGGATTAGGCCAACCGCGCGATCGCACTCAAGGGGTATCGAATCGAATCGCTCAGACCGATACAGTGCTGGCAACTAGGAGGCATGATGAATTGGGCCACATTGCTGTACGCACCCGTCGGTGACTTACTGTGGAAAAAAAAGCAGGACTTGCGCCTGCGCGAAACGAACAAGCCGGCGATCGGCGCAACGATTTGCTGCTCCGGCATGCGGATGTCGGTACAGGCGGGTTTAAGTGACGATTTATGGCACTGGCTGGTCAGCCTGGGCTGGCGCGAACTGGCGCCGGGCGAAAACCGCCTGCAGCTGAAACCGCTGCCGACAACGCTCGTGACCAAGCTATTCGACTCGCAGCCTGCGGAGTACGAGCGCGTTTTGATGAGCGCGATCCGCCAGATCACGCGCCGTCCGTCGTCTAAGCCTGCCGAACGCGTGTCGGTGGCATAGGAAAAGTCAACGTTTCCTCTAACAGATTCGGGGGATACGGCGCGGCAAAACCGACGCTAAAGTCCGCGGATAGTTGGAGGCTGCACTTTGGAACTCGATTTCGTCTCGCACGTCCGCGACCAGGTTCGAACGCTGTTGAGGATCCGGTGCGAACGCGAGATGCCATCAGAAAGCAGCAAGCCGACGTTCGGCACAAAGCTGTTTTGTGGCGACATTCGGATGACCGTCCGCTCCGGCATGAGCGATCAACTGTGGCGGTGGTTGCTTGATCACGGTTGGCGCGAAGTCCCCGTGCGGATAGATCGGCGTCACTACAAAGATATCCCAACCGCGTACGTTACTCGGCTGATCGACGCGGAGGCGAACGATGAGCGCGCCCGCGTGTTGGAAGTGGCGGTTGCCAATGCGCAATATCGGCCGCACATGACGCGCGACGGCCGCATCATCCCGGTGCGGAAGAGTCGCACGACGAAGAGCGAGCAGCCTTAGGAGTTATTGCTCGCGCGTTCTTTTTCGCGCGTTTTCTCTAGCTCGCGCAACACTCTCCGCTGGACCTTGCCGGTCGTCGTCATCGGTAGCTCGCTGATGAATTCGATTTCCTTCGGGTACTCGTACGGTGCCAGCTTGCCGCGCACGTGCAATTGCAGTTCTTCGATCAACCCCGATGATGCGTCGTAGCCTGCGGTAAGCACCACGAATGCTTTGACGAGCGCACCGCGCTCCCTATCGGGCTTCGGTACTACGGCTGCATTGGCCACCGCGGGGTGTTTGACCAGGCAGTTCTCGATCTCGCTCGGTCCGATCCGGTAACCCGCCGCCTTGAACATATCGTCGGCGCGGCCCTGGTACCAGAAGTAGCCGTCGCGGTCCACGCTGGCGAGATCGCCGGTGCGGCACCAGTCGCCGCTGAACTTATTGTGTGTCGCGCTGGTATTGCGCCAGTACTCAAGAAAATATATCGGGTCGAGGTCGCCGTGAATGTCGCGGCGATGAATGGCGACCTCGCCAGTCTCGCCGGCCGGCATTACGTTCGCCTTGTCATCGATGACGGCGACTCTATGGCCTGGGTAGGGACGCCCCATGCTGCCGGCGCGCGCGGGCCATTGTTGATGCGAGTTGCCGACGATGTAATTCATCTCCGTCTGGCCGAACATTTCGTTGACGGTGACGCCAACAGCGTCGCGACACCAATCGAATACCGTTTGGCCGACTGGACCGAGTGGACGGACGCGACCCGTTACGAC
>JBDTQZ010000266.1:0-4213 GCA_039931935.1 Burkholderiaceae bacterium
CCCATGCCGAGCTGGTGTCCGGTATAGCGGCGGGCCAACAGGTCGTAGCTGATGTAGGCAGCATGCGCAGCGACGGCTATCACTGCGCCCAGCGCCACGGTCCTCAGCGGCAGCGCGCGCAGCGCAGTCAGCACTTCGTTCCATTCGATCTCGCGCGCACGCCAGCCGATCAGCCCGAGCACAGCCACCGCAAATGCAATCCACAGAGCTTGTCGTATGCGCGGCCAGGCGCGGCGCCAGCGTATCGTCATGGCTCAGTCGCGGTTTGCCGACGCATCGAATGCAGTCGTGGTATCGATACGTCGTCCGCGAACGAAAGATCGGATTCGCGCGCCGGAATACGGCAGCACGCGGAGCCAGCGTGGAAACCCGCGCGAAACGTGATAGGCCAGCGATCCCATCAAGTAACGCCACATCGTCAGCCGCCGGGACGCCACGTCGAGCTTCAGTTGCTCGCAGTCGTGTTCGATCAAATGCTGCAGGCGCCGCTGTAACGTGGCGGCGAACTCAGCATCGCGGATCAAGACATTCGCCTCCAGATTCAGCGACAGGCTGAGCGGATCGAGGTTGGTCGAGCCGACCGTGCTCCAGACGCGATCGACGACCGCCACCTTGCCGTGCATCTCGCGCCGACAGTATTCGTGGATCAGCACGCCATCCCTCATCAAACTTTCATACAGCAATCGCCCGGCCACCCGCGCGATCGGCACGTCGGGGTTGCTCTGCAGGATCAGCTGCACCTTTACGCCGCGCGCCGCGGCGCGGCGCAGATCGCGCAGCAACCGATAGCCGGGAAAAAAGTACGCGTTGGCGATCAACACCGTGTCCCGCGCGGTGCGGATGGCCATTCGATAGGCGCGCTCGATGTCGGTGCGGTGATGATGGTTATCGCGGCTGAGAAATGCCACGTCGACGCTGCCCGGCAACGTCTGCGGCCCGGAGCTCGCGATCCGACTTGCTGCCTGTCGGTCCCCGCGTGTCACCGGCCGCTCCATCTCAAGCTGCCGCCGCACCGGCTCCAACGCCTGGCGTGCGAAGCGATGGATGCGCTCGACCACTGGACCTTCGATTCGGACCGCGTAGTCCTGCTTGGCCTTGGCGCCGAAGCTTTCCAAGTGATCTTCGGAGAAGTTGATGCCGCCGACGTAAGCGATCCGCCCATCGACGACGATGATCTTGCGGTGCAGCCGGCGCAGCGGCTTCAGGTGGCGAACGAGCGGTGTCGGCTCAAAAACATGCAGCCACGCGCCGGCGTCGGTTAAAACTGAGATGAAGCCATCGGAAAGATCGGGCGAACCGAAACCGTCGACCGTCAGGTCAACTTCGACACTGCGCGCGGCGGCACTAATCAAGTGTTGCTGGAAGTCGCGACCGACGCGGTCTTCGAACAGGATGAAGGTCTCGATCAAAACTTCTCGCTCGGCCGCATCGATCGCATCGAACACGGCCGAGAAAAATGCGTCACCATTTTCGAGCAAGTCGACGCGGTTGCCGCTGATCCATTCGAGCTTGGGCTTCAAATTTGCACCTCGCCCGCCAGCGGCGTGTGGTCCGACAACGTCCCCCACGGTCGCCGCGGTAGCTGCAACGGCCGATGGCGCAGATTGCGGACGTAGATCCGATCGAGCCGCAGAAACGGCCAGAGCGCCGGAAACGTGCGGGCCGGGCGTCCGTTCGTGCTGGCATGAATCTCCTCGAGTGAGGAGCCACGCAGCAATTGCAGATGCGCGCGCTCGCGCCAGTCGTTGAAGTCGCCGGCGATTACCAGCGGTGCGTCGCTCGGGATCATGCGCGCGGTCAGATCAAGCAAGCGTTCGATCTGCTGCTGTCGGTGCGATTCACGCAGCCCGAGATGCACGCATACCGCATGCAGCTGCGGCGCGCGCGGGATATCGAGCACACAATGCAGCATTCCACGCGGCTCGGACCCGCCGACCGATACATCGATGTTCTGCCATTTCACGATCGAGTATTTCGAAAGCAGTGCGTTGCCGTGATGGCCGCCGGTGGTTACCGCGTTGCGCCCGTAGGCGTGTTGCGGCCACACCTGATCGGCCAAGACCTCATACTGATGCGGCGAAACCTCCTCGCCCTCGGCACCACCAATTTCCTGCAGAAAAACCAAGTGGGCATCGTCGGCGCGCAGCTCGTCACGGATCTGCGATAACACGTTGTGGCGTCGCAGGGCACTGAAGCCTTGATGCGCATTGAGCGTCAACACCCGTATCGTGGTCGCATCCGCCGCGGCATCATCCCAACTCCCGCGCTTGCGCGCCGTGCTGCCGATGGTTGTCGATGACACGCGATCGCTCCGCCTGTTGATAACTGTATGGGGCGCCGCGCGTGCCGGACACCGTTGCCGCGCCGGGTTCGGCGCGACCACATCTTAAGCGGGCCAGCCTCCGAAATGACTGCAGCAGATGCGATGATCAGCCAGGGACAGCGCGAGCGCCGGCGATCGATCGAACGGCTCATTGGCTCTGGAGACTTGCATGAACGGTTTGGAACCCATCACTCGGATGACACTGCTCACCATTGTTGGCGTCGTCGTCTTCTTTTTCGTATTAGTCATCTGGTCAATCAAGCGTCACCGTGATCCAGTGCTGCGCGTCGAATGCGACGCATCGATGGAAGATCTGATCCCCTCGCTCGCGGGCCTAACCCTCAGTACCGCAGTGGAGGGCAACAGCGTCGAGGTCTTTGAGAACGGCGCCTTTTTCGACGTCCTGGTCGACGAGATTGCAGCGGCGAAGCGCTCCATTCACTTCGAGAACTTTCTGTGGAAGGAGGGTGTGCTGGGCAAACGTATCGCCGACGCGCTCTCGGCACGGGCCCGCGCAGGCGTAACCGTCCGTGTGCTGGTCGACGCCAACGGATCGAAGAAGATAGGCAAGGCCGTCGAACGGCAATTGCAGGAAGCCGGATGCAAGCTGGTGAAGTATCACGCCTGGCACCTCCGCAACATCGGCGTGATGAACGAGCGTGACCACCGCAAGCTCGTCGTGCTCGATGGCCGCATCGCGCTGCTCGGTGGTCACTGCATCGTCGACACCTGGCTCGGCAACGCCGAGGACAACGAGCACTATGCAGATGTCAGCGTCCGGCTGCGGGGTCCGATCGTGAACAGCGTGCAAGCGGCGTTCAGTGAGAACTGGGTCGGCGAGACAGGTGAGCTGTTCATGGGCGACGACGTGTTCCCTCGGTTGGAGCGCGCCGGCGAAATCACCGTACACGCCGCCTACCTGAAGCCGGAAGGTTCGGCGCCCGCCGTGAAGATCCTGCACCATGCGGTGATTTGCTGCGCGAGAAAGCGGCTCTGGATCCAGAACCCGTACTTCATTCCCGAGCCCGCTGCCATCGACGCGTTCGGCCAGGCCGTTGCCCGCGGCGTCGACGTGCGCGTGATGATGCCGGCGACGAGCGGCTCGGACAATCCGATGGTGCAGCACGCGGGGCACCGCAACTTCGAGAAGCTGCTGCGCTGTGGTGTGCGGCTTTTCGAGTATCCGTCGACGTTGCTGCACCAGAAGGTAATGACAATCGACGGCGTATGGTGCGCGATCGGATCGACCAATTTCGATGACCGGTCATTCGAGACCAACGACGAGATCACGCTCGGCTTCCTCGACGCAGCGACGGCGAGCCGACTCGACCAGATTTTCGAGAAGTACGCTCCACATTGCCAAGAGATCAAGCTTGAGACATGGCGCAAGCGCGGCCTGGCTCACCGCTTCGTCGACAATGTTTTCTACTTGTTCAACGAGGTGCTTTGAGCGGTGCGCAGCAGCTTCAGCAATTGACCAAGCAGAGCCGATACGTCTGATTGCCGGTCAATGGAGAACCTCGCCCGGCTTGCGCAGTCAGGTTCGACGCGCACCGTTGTCCAGTGCGCTGGCGCCTGCGCAAAAACCAGCTCGTCGGTCTCGTCGTCGCCGATGAACAGAACACGTTCGACTTCCTCGCGTTGCACGAGGTCAACGAGTGCCTCGAATTTGGTGGGTGCGTTCGGCGGCAGCAGGTTCACCACGAATTTGCCTCCGATCACACGCGGCACCGGTACGAGCCTCGGTACAAGCGCACCGATTCGCTGCGCCGCCAGCGCGCGATCTGCAGCGAGTCGGTAATGCACAGAAAGCGTGAGTCCCTTGTCTTCGATGATGATGCCGGCATCGCTGTCCGCGTCCGCGAGATGATCTTTTAGCTGTGTGATCCA
>JBDTQZ010000267.1:0-4213 GCA_039931935.1 Burkholderiaceae bacterium
CAGTTGCCAACGCCGACCGAGCGCATAGAGACTCTGTTGCCCGCCGGCACCGCGATCGCCGCCGGCAGCCAAGACTCTAGCGTTCACCTTGGGTGATCGGAGGGATCCACGTGATTACGCTGTCCCTAGGGGGCACGCAGGGTCCGAGAGCGGTCGCTTAACGATATTCGACTCGGTACCACGCTGCCGAGCCACCTACAAACCGACCGCTTCCGTGACTAGGCGTTTCAATTCGCGCCGCAACTTGTCACGCATGGGTGCGAGCTTGCGGCTGCGATTCAGATTGTCAAGCTCGAACGGATCGAGCTCGAGATCGTAGAGTTCGTCCAACTCGCTGGCGCGGCCGCGGTTGACCCAATGGATGTACTTGTAGCGATCGGTACGCACTGCCTTGTACGTCATGCCTACCAGCCACGGCATCGCCTGCTCGGCCCAGTATTCGATCAGGATCGACTTGCGCCACGCCGCGCGGCGGGTGGCAAACAATGGCAGCAACGATCGCCCCTGGATCTGCGAGCCCGGTCTGCCTCCCGCGAGTTCGATCAGCGTCGGCGCGAGGTCCTGGCAGATGACGAGCTCGCGCCTGCGCGACCCTGCCTTCACCTTGCGCGGATAACGCACCACGAACGGGGAGCGAATACCTTCCTCGTACGCGAAGCGCCGCTCGGGCCCGAGTGCATGCTCGCCGAAGAAGAAGCCGTTGTCGCTGAAAAAAACAATGAACGTGTTATCGAGTTCGCCGTTTTTCTCAAGCACATCGGTGATCGCACCGACGCCTTCGTCGACCGCCGCCATCATCCGAGCGCGCAGGCGGATTTCTTCCTGCTCGCCCGATTGCAATGCCGAGAGGATTGCCTGCGATGCGGCGCTCGACTTCAGCGCGAAGCTGTCGGCCCAGGCCGGCTTGCTCTTGATCACCTCGGCAGGTGGCAACATGTTCGGTGTGCGCGGGAACACGCCGTCGCGATACAGATCCTTGTGCCGCTCGGCGACCACATAGCCGCCTTGAGCGGAGATACGCAACGTGCCGTCGGCCGCCTGCTCGGCATCCGGGTGCACGGCCTTATGCGCAAAGAAAAGCGAAAAGGGTTTCTTACGCTTGCGCTTCAGAAAATCGACAGCGAGTCGATTCATTATGTCGGTGATGTAGCCGCCGTGCTGCACGTACTTACCGTCGTGATTCAAGCGCGGATCGTTCAGCTTTCCATGCCCGTCATAGCTGACCCACGTGTCGTACCCGGGTCGCGGCATGCCGTCATTGCCCATGTGCCATTTGCCGATGTGAGCGGTCTCGTACCCGAGCCGCTGCAGCTCGAGGTGGTAGTTCGGCAAGCGATGGCTCATCGCATCGCGCGCGACGTTGTCGATGATGCCGTGGCGGCTGGCGTACTGGCCGCTGACGATAGAAGCACGATTCGGCGAGCAGATTGGCGTCGTGTGAAAAGCGCGCTCGAAGATCGCGCCTTCGTGCGCAAGGCGATCGATGTGCGGCGTCTGCATGTACGGATGACCACCGGCGCCAAACTCGTCGTAGCGCAGATCGTCAATCAGAATCACCAGAAAGTTGGGCTTCATCGGCACGTGGACATGGGTGGGCCGGGCAGTCTAAACGGCGCGCTTGCACTTTCACCTACTCTGGCTATCGCGTTCACGGACCTTCGACGCGCGCACTTTAACGAGGGGTAAAATGGCCAATTCTCGAGAATAAACTTTTGCTCGGCGACCAAGACGTTTATTTATTCCGCGAGGGCACGCACAGCCGGTTATATGGGCAGATGGGCTGCGTGCTTGGCGAGGGCACGGCGACCTTCCGGGTTTGGGCTCCGAATGCCGCGCGCGTCGCGGTCATCGGATCGTTCAATGGCTGGGACGCAAACGTCGATCCGCTGACGCAACGCACTGACGGCTCGGGTATATGGCAGGGTACGGTGCGCGGCGTCGCGTGCGGCGACCCTTACAAGTATCGCGTGGTCTCTGCCGATGGGCGATACGAGGTCGACAAGGCTGACCCATTCGCACTCTATGCGGAGGCGCCGTCCTCGACGGCGTCGCGTGCGTGGAAGCTCGATTATGAATGGGGCGACGCGGCATGGATGGCGCAGCGGCGGGCGCACAACGCGCTCGACGCACCGATGTCCATTTACGAGGTGCATTTAGGCTCATGGCGACGCGACGAGCCTGGTCGCCTGCCGACCTATCGCGATATCGCGCTGCCGCTCGCCGAATACGCGCACGATCATGGCTTTACGCACGTCGAGCTGCTGCCGATCACCGAGCATCCGTTCTATGGGTCGTGGGGCTACCAGACCACTGGCTACTTTGCCCCCACTGCGCGCTACGGAACTCCGCAGGACTTCATGCACCTGGTCGATGTATTGCACCAGCACGGGATCGGCGTGATGCTGGACTGGGTGCCATCGCACTTTCCCAGCGACGCCCATGGCCTTTCGTACTTTGACGGCACCCATCTGTACGAGCACGCGGATCCGCGGCAGGGCTTTCACCCCGAGTGGAACAGTCTGATCTTCAACTACGACCGGCACGAAGTGCGCGCTTTTCTGCTGTCGAGTGCGTTGTTCTGGCTCGACAAGTACCACGTCGACGGGCTGCGCGTCGACGCCGTTGCCTCGATGCTGTATCTGGATTACGGGCGCAAGGACGGCGAGTGGATTCCCAACATCCACGGCGGCAAGGAGAATCTGGGTGCGATCCAGTTTCTGCGCGAGCTTAACGAGGCTGTTTACCGGGACCAGCCCGACGTGCAGGTGATCGCTGAGGAATCGACTTCGTGGCCGATGGTTTCGCGACCGGTCTATCTGGGTGGGCTCGGTTTCGGCATGAAGTGGAACATGGGCTGGATGCATGACACGCTCGACTACATGAAGCAGGAGCCCATTCATCGCAAGCATCATCATGACCGGCTGACTTTCTCGATCTGGTACGCATTCTTCGAGAATTTCGTACTGGCGCTGTCGCATGACGAAGTGGTGCATGGCAAAGGGTCTTTACTCGGCAAGATGCCGGGCGACACCTGGCAGCAGTTCGCCAATTTGCGCCTGCTGTTCGGATACATGTGGGCGCACCCAGGCAAGAAGCTCCTGTTCATGGGGTGCGAGTTCGGCCAGCGCCGCGAGTGGGCGCACGAAGAAGCGCTGCAATGGGAGTTGCTGCAAAGTGGCGAGCACGCGGGTGTGCAGCGTTGGGTCGCCGACCTGAACGCGCTCTACCGTTCCGAGCCTGCTCTGCACGAAGTCGATTTCGATGCTGCCGGCTTCGAATGGATCGACTGCCACGATTCCGATACGAGTGTTTTTTCGTTTTTGCGCCGGCCACGCAATGGGGCGCCGGTGCTCGTTGTATGCAATTTCACATCGATGGTGCGCACCAATTACGCGGTTGGGGTTCCTGATAGCGGCTACTGGCGCGAGCTGCTGAACAGTGACGCGGTGCATTACGGAGGCAGCGGCGCCGGCAACATGGGCGGGGTCAGGGCCGCGCCCGTCCCCGCGCAGGGCCGCTTCCAGTCAATTGCGCTTACGCTGCCACCTCTTTCGATCCTGTTTCTGAAGCCGGAGCTGAAATAGTGGCACGTCCCAAGGCCGCATCGAGAGCGCGGCAGAGCTTGCCATCCGATGGCCGCGCACGCGCGGTGATCGAAGCGATCACGCCGGCAGTTGACGGCGGCCGCTTTGCAGTCAAGCGGGTGGTGGGCGACCGCGTCGATGTCGAAGCCGACTGCTTTGCCGATGGGCACGACACATTGGCATGCGTGCTGCGCCACCGGCGCGACGACGAGACCGAGTGGCAAGAGACGCCGATGACCGCGCTCGTCAACGACCGATGGAGAGCAGCGTTCACGGTGCCTTCCCCGGGTCGCTACCGCTACACGGTCACCGCGTGGGTCGACGGCTTTCTCTCGTGGCGCCACGACTTCGCGCGCCGCGTCGATGCCGATGACCTGCGAATCGCCGCGCGCGTTGGCGCTGACCTGATCGACGCGGCCGCACAGCGCGCGAGCGGAGTGGACCGTCGCCAACTCGGCAAATGGTCGGCCCAGCTACGAGAACTTGACGAGATACCCGCACTGCGTGCCCTCGCGCTGGACGAGGAGCTGGCAGCCGCGGCCGTGCGCCATCCCGATCGCAGCCTGGCCACGACATTTCCGGTCGCCGAGTAATTGCCGAACGTCAAAAAAGACAACGGGCACGTCGTC
>JBDTQZ010000268.1:0-4204 GCA_039931935.1 Burkholderiaceae bacterium
TTTCAGGACCGTGCGGCCGCGTTGCGTGCCCAGTGGCCGCTAACGGTCGGCATGCCGTTTCGCTCACCGCAGTGGGAGACCGCGAAAACGCAGCTGCTGGCTGCCGTGCAGGCGCGAGATTTTGCCGGCGCCAAGCTGATCGATTCCGAAGCGAAGGTCAACCCGGACGAGGTAACGGCCGCCCTGCGTGTTGAAATCGACAGCGGCCCCGCGTACACGGTCGGCGAGTTACAGATAGAAGGCCTAGAGCGTTACGATGCCAAACTCGTCCAACGCTATAACCCATTCAAGGTGGGTGATCGGTTCGATCGTGCGAAGCTGATCGAATTTCAGCAGGCGCTCGAAGAAACTCCTTATTTTTCATCGGTGCTCGCTTCAATGCACCTTGACCCTGCTCACCCCCAGAATGCACCGCTCCGATTGGTGTTGCGCGAATCGCGCACGAAGCGGGTTAGTGTCGCCGTTGGTGTCGCGTCGAATACCGGCGCTCATCTGGAACTCTCCTATCGCCAGTCGCTGACCTTCGGGCGCCCGTACTCGCTGCAGACCGGCGCACGCATCGATCAGAACGGCGGCTTCGGGTATGTTGATCTGCTGCTGCCACCGAAGCCCAATGGCGCGCGCGACAGCGTCGGCGCGCTGATCGAAGACTCGGACATCGAGGACCTACGGGTCAAGCGCTGGAGCGTCGGTGCCGCTCGCGCGCGATTGCGCGGAACGCGCGGCGCGCGGCACATCGAAACCAAGGTGAACGTGAACTTCGAGCACGAAGAACGCAAGACCCCGCTCGATCCGCTGATCACGCTCGATACGATATCGACGACGTACACGTGGATCCGGCGCGATGTAGACGAAATCATCAATCCGCGCCGCGGCAACGTGATCGAGCTCGAAGGCACGGTCGGCGCTAGCGGTACCAACCTTAACGAAGGGTTCGTACGCGGCTACGGGAGGGCTTCGCAATATTTCCCGGTCGGCGAGCGTGACGTTTTGATTGTGCGCGGCGAGCTGGGCGCGGTCAAAGTCGATACCGCAGACGTCGTGCCAACGCGTTTTCTGTTTCGAACCGGCGGCTCGACGACTGTGCGCGGGTACGACTACGAAAGCCTGGGCGTCAGCCAAGGCGGAGCGATTGTCGGCGGTCGCGCATTGGCAGTGGGTTCGGTCGAATACGTCCATTGGCTGCAGCGCTGGGGCGGCAACTGGGGTGTTGCCGGCTTTGTCGACGTGGGCGACGCGGCGGACTCGTTCAAGGATCTGAAAGCTGCGGTCGGTGTTGGAATGGGCGTGCGCTGGCGCACATTGGCCGGGCCACTCGCGGTTGATGTCGCCTACGGCGAGCGCGAGAAGCAGCTTCGATTGCACTTTTCAGTCGCCATCGCGTTCTAACTGGAATGAGCGAATCATCGAGTGCAATGCCGCGCCGACGATCGCGCTGGATCACCACGCTCGTCGGGCTCTTCGCCGGGTTGCTGCTGATCTGCGTCGGCAGTGGAGTCGCGCTGTGGTGGATGTACACGACGAGCAGCGGGTTGCGCTTCGTCGTCCTGATGAATTCGCGGTTAAACACACCGGTTGTCGTGAGCGATGTATCGGGATCGCTGCGCGATGGGTTCACTGCCGGCCGCCTGTCGGTGAAAGGTGCGACGTGGGCATTGCAGGCGACCGATATCGCCGTCGAACCGTACGAACTGCGGTGGCGACAGCGCATCTTCGATTTCGAGCGCGTCACCGCTCGCACCGCCACGCTGGATTGGATACCGAGCGGCGAGCCGGCAAAACCCCCACTGTCGCTGGCACCGCCGATCGATCTGAGAGTGCGCAATCTGAACGTCGCGGAACTGCGATTCGGTGCGCGCGGCGCTGCTCCGCGCGTCCTCATCAACATCGCGGCCGATATCCGGCTCAACGCCGACGTAATCCTCGTGGAGCAAGGAGCGTTTCAACATGGGCCAAGCAAGGTCACGGTGAGTGGCCGCATCGACGCCCGCAGCCCGTTCGCGCTGCGCGCAGAGGCACAAGCTGCATCTACATTGCGCGTGCACGGCGTGACTGCGAAGTTACGTGCCAGCGGGACTCTGCTCGATGCATTCGTTGAAGTGGAAGCGGACGGTGCCGACGCGCGCGCGCAGCTCATCGCGCGTTTGACACCATTCGCTCCGGTGCCCCTGGCGCAGCTGAGTGCCGATGTCGCGAACTTCAACCCGGCAGTGTGGTTCGAAGGAGTGCCGACGATGCGGCTGCGCGGACAGGCCGACTTGAAGCCCGTTTCCGCTGCACCTGCTGCTAATGCCGGATTCAGTCTTGACGGTCCATTTTCGATCGAGAACCTGGACGCGGGGCCAATCGACAAGCAGCGCGTGCCTGTGCGATCGGCGCGTGGCCAGCTCAACTGGTCTGCCGATACGCTGGCGCTGACCCTGCAGCGCGTTGAAGGCATTCGCGGTGCGGCCAGTGGTGGTCTGACCTGGTCCGTAGCCAAGGGCGTCAGCGCGAAGCTGGCCTTGACAGGCATCGATGCGTCGACGATCTACTCGACTGCCGCGCCGACTCGCATCGACGGCGTGCTTGACTATGTGTTCGCCGATCAATCGCAGCGATTCACCGGGACGCTGCGAACCGATAGCGCAATCGCGGTCGGCAAAGTCAAAGGCCTCGAGTTGGCAGCAGATTTCAATCTGCTTCTGCGCGATCAGATACTCAACATCGAGACCGCACGATTGCGGATTGCAGACGGCACGGCCGAACTGACAGGCCGCATCGAACTGCACGGCAACTACGCTGCACGCGGTAAAGGAACATTCGACAAACTAGATCTCGCGCGGCTCGTCAAGGGTCTCGACACGCGACTAAATGGCACTGCCGAGCTCGATGCCCGATTGAAGCCGACAATTACCGGCCGCGCCGAGATTGCACTCGCGGACAGTCAACTCATGGGCCGCGCGCTCGACGGCCGTGCAACGATCACGCTGGCCGATCAGCGCATCGACGTCGATATCAACGTTGCATCACGCTCCGCCCGTTTTACAGCACGCGGAGGTCTCGGCGCAGGACGCGAGCTGACGTTCGATCTGATCGCGCCGCAGATAGCGGAGATTCTGCCGCGCACATCGGGCGGCTTGACCGCGAGTGGCACCGTAGGCGGTGAGCTTTCGGCGCCGCAGTTGCGCGCCGAGATCACCGCCAGCGATCTGAAATTTGCCGACGGTCAGACCGTCGACAGCGTTGCCGCTTCAATTACCGGTGGCGCGGCGGCTGCCGCACCGCTCGCTCTGCTGGTGAAAGTGACCGGCCATCGCGCGCCCAATCCCGATGCCTCGCTCGCCAGCGCAACGTTGATCGCGCGCGGCGTGACTGCGGACCACACGCTTGAACTGAACGGCACGACGCTATCGAAGCAGCCGGTGCGCCTAGTGGCGAACGGAGGCTGGCGCGCGGGAACCTCGCAGAACTTTGCATGGCGTGGATCGCTGGTCGCGGCTGAAAGCGGCAAGCCGCTCGAGCTGCGCTTATCGGAGCCCGCGCGGATAGCGATTGCCCCCGGTTTGGTGATGATCGGGCCCGCACGCTTCGACGCGCGCGGCACCCAGTTTTCTGCGGTTGAAGTTCAGTTCAGCGATGGACGGTGGCGCACGTCGGGCACTTTCGATGGGCTGAAGCCGCAGGCGCTTGACGCGCACGCGACCGTGGCGCGTCGAGTCGTGCGCACCGGTAGCCGTGAGCGGCCACCCCTAACGCTTCGAGGCCGTTGGGATCTTGAACTTGCCGACACGCTTACAGGCGTCGTTATCGTCGAGCGCACCGCAGGCGACATCTACGGCGGGATCGACGCGCTGAACCCGATTGGCATCAGCGATCTCGGTCTGGCGCTAAGCGTGCTCAACAATCGCTTGACGGGCACGGCATACGTGCGCGGCAAAGCGCTGGGCCGGTTGGATGCAGCGATCGACGCCTACGTCGACACCAGTGCCGGCATGCAGATCGCACGCAATCGCCCGTTTCGCATCGACATCGACGCCGTGCTGCCCGACCTTAGCTGGATGGGGCCATTGATTGGCGACAGCGTGCAGGTCGAGGGTGCGGGCAGCATCAAGACCGCCATTTCCGGCACGCCGGCCGAACCGACCGCGTCCGGGCCCATTCGCGCAAGCGGACTGCGTATCGCGTATGTCGAGCAAGGCTTACGGCTCGAAGACGGCACGCT
>JBDTQZ010000269.1:0-4196 GCA_039931935.1 Burkholderiaceae bacterium
GACGTTCGGTACCGTACACCGCACACAAGGTTTCACGACCCGAAGCTTCGCGTCGCCGATCGCTATTTGATCGAAGTAATCCTCTTCAAAGGCTTCGATGGCGTCGAGCACGATGTTGGGTCGGAAGCGCTCGATCGTGATCTCGGCGTGTCCCTTTGCTGCCAGGCGGCCGTTCAAGTCGGAAAGGGATGCAGATGAGCAGATAAGCAGCGCAAATGCATCGGCGAATTTGTACGGCGCAGTGAGCACGCCCGTGTACTTCGGGCTGGAAATCCGTTGCGCTTCGGGATCGAAGCGCATCAGCCGGCACTGCATTCCAAGAAATTGCGAGAACCATGCATCGGCAATATTCCCCTGCGTCACTGCCGCGACTTCGTCCTTCCACACACGCACCTTCATGACGTCGCCTTCCGATTCGAAAGGCACGTCGAGCTGAAGCATGCCGGGGGCTCTAAGTCGTAGCGACATCCCGGTCAAGTGCGTTTCGACCAACGCCATCTTCGGTAACTCACGCTGGGTGAGGAATTCGCCGCGAGCGTCGACCACGACCCACTCGCGGTCTCCAACGCCGTCGACCTCGAGTCCGGTCTCAGCGAGCGTCGCGGCGGGGACACGGAAGCCGCGGCATCCCTTGATCGGGTACATCCACAGCGCGCCGATACGGGCCGTCATGCGATTCGATCGCCTTGCTACACGTTAAAACGAAAGTGCATTACATCGCCGTCGCGCACGACGTAGTCCTTGCCTTCGAGTCGCATCTTGCCAGCATCCTTCGCGCCGTTTTCACCCTTGCATCTGACATAGTCGTCGAATGCGATGGTCTCGGCGCGGATAAACCCCTTCTCAAAATCGGTGTGAATCACGCCCGCGGCCTGCGGCGCCGTCGAACCCGAGGTTACCGTCCATGCGCGCACCTCCTTCGGCCCGGCGGTGAAGTAGGTGAACAGGCCAAGCAGTGTGTAGCCGGCACGGATCACTCGATTCAGTCCGGGCTCTTTCATTCCCATGTCGGTCAGGAAAATCGCCATGTCGTCCTCGGAAAGGTCGGCGATCTCGGCTTCGATCTTTGCGCAAACGGCGACGACCGGCGCACTTTCTTTCGCAGCGTGCGCGCGCACAAGGTCGAGCAACGGATTGTTGTCGAAACCGTGCTCCTCGACGTTGGCCACGTACATCGTCGGTTTCGCGGTCAACAGGAACAGCGGACGGATCGTCGCGCACTCCTCAGCAGATAGATCGATGCTGTGCACCGGCTGCGCCTGGTTCAGTGCCGGAAGAATTTTTTCTAGCACGTCGACGAGCCGTTTCGCTTCCTTTACTTCAACGCTCTGGCCAGCCGCCTTCGCGACTTTGCTGTACTTCGCTAGTTGCTTGTCGGCGGTTGCGAGGTCCGCGAGCGCGAGTTCGGTGTTGATCACCTCGATGTCCGATACCGGATCGATTCGGCCGGCGACATGCACCACGTTCGGATCCTCGAAGCAGCGCACGATGTGCGCGATCGCATCGCACTCACGAATGTTGGCGAGAAATTGATTGCCGAGTCCTTCGCCCTTGCTCGCCCCCGCCACCAGGCCGGCGATATCGACGAATTCGACCGCGGCAGAAATAACCTTATCGGGCTTCGCAATCGCAGCGAGCGCGTGCAAGCGTGGGTCTGGCACCTCGACGATGCCCACGTTCGGCTCGATCGTGCAAAACGGATAATTCTCGGCGGCGATGCCAGCCTTCGTCAGCGCATTGAAGAGCGTTGACTTGCCGACGTTGGGGAGTCCGACGATGCCGCATTTGACTGCCATCAGTGACTTTTGGGTTGCGAAGGTGCGATTATCGCAAGCCTGATGAAAGTCACCCTTAAAGAAGTCACTCGCGAGACCTTACGCGCGGTGTGCAAGCTCGATGCGGGCGACGACGCGACGCAGGTGGCGCCAAACGCGGTGTCGATCGCCGAGGCTTCGTTTTATGACGAGGCGTGGTTCCGCGCGATCTATGACAACGATGCGCTCGTCGGATTCGTGATGCTCTATGACCCGACACTCGCCGAAAAGCCTGAAGAGCCGGAGTTCTTTCTGTGGCGGCTGATGATCGACAAAGCGTTCCAGCGCAGAGGGCTGGGGCATGCGGCAGTCAATGCGTTGATCGACCACGTGCGTACGCGGGCGGGCGCGAAGAAACTCCTCGTTTCGCATATGAGCAAGGCAGACGCGCTGGGGCGTTTCTACGGCTCGCTGGGCTTCAAGTATATCGGCAAAGAGGAAGAAGGCGAGAAGGTCATGGCGCTGGATCTTTAATGCGTGACACCAAACTAACGCGTATGCAGCCTCAACATCGCCGCCTCGAACTTGCCGTCCACCAATAGATCGACGATCCCCTCGCCGCGCTCAAGCGCTTGATCGATCGCGGGCTGTTCGTCCTTGCGTGGGGGATGCAGGACGAAGTCGCCGACGTCCTGCTCGAGTTGCAATGTGCGCGGATGGCCGATGCCGATGCGCAGGCGCCAGAATTCAGGCGTCGATAGCCGCACCTGCGTGTCCTTCAGCCCGTTGTGACCTGCAGTACCGCCGCCCAGCTTCAGTTTGATCGCTCCGGGTGGCAGGTCGAGTTCGTCGTGCGCGACCAGGATTTGCGTCGGCAGAATCTTGTAGTAAAGGGCCAGAGCGACGACCGCTTGACCCGACCGATTGACGTAAGTGTTGGGTTTCAGCAGCCATAGTTCGCTGCCCCCAATGCGCGCGCGTGCGACCTCGCCGTGAAACTTGCGTTCACTCGAAAAACGGGCGCCGGTTTGGCGCGCCACCGCGTCGACGTACCAAAAGCCCGCGTTGTGCCGGGTCGCTTCGTATTCGGCCCCGGTGTTGCCAAGGCCCACGATCAGTCGAATGTTATTGCTGTGTTCCATCAAAGAAAAAGCCCGCGGCCGGTGATCGGCGGCGGGCTGGATTGTGCCGTAGCGCTTTGAGTGTTCGCTTTGGCGTTCTTATTTTTTCTTGTCTTTGTCTCCTTTGTCACCCTTGCCGCCTTTTCCGCCTTTATCCCCTTTATCGGCCTTGGCTGCAGCCGCAGTTTCCTCCGGTGTCGGAGCTTTCTGCGCCGTCGCCGGAACTTCAACCGCTGCCACCACCGTTGCCGCTACGACTTCTTCCACAACTTCCTCGCCGCGCACGGTCACTGCAACGACGACTGGATTTTCTTTGCCCTTCAATACCGGCGACACACCGGCGGGCATCTTCAGATCGCGCACGCGTACGGTGTCGTTGACGGTCAGCTCAGACAGATCGACCGCGATGTATTCGGGCAGGTCCTTCGGCAAGCAGGCGATCGCCACGTCGGACATTACGTGGCTGATCAAAACACCTTCCGTCTTCGCCGCGGGCGAACTCTCCTGCCCGGAGAAGTGCAGCGGAACGCGCATGTGCAGCTTCTGATCTTCAGCGACACGCTGAAAATCGAGGTGCAGCACCTGCGCCTTGTAGGGATGCATCTGGAATGCGCGCAGCAACACGTGCTCGCTCGCGCCATCCAGCTCCATGTCGAGAATCGAGGCGTGGAACTTTTCCTTGCGCAGCGCGTGAAATAACGGGTTGTGATCGACCTGGATTGCTTGTGCATCCCCTTTACCGCCGTACAGCACGCCGGGCACTTTGCCCGCGTGACGCAGACGGCGGCTCGCACCCGTTCCCTGCGCATCTCGTTTACTGGCTACTACTTTCATTTGAACTCCCGGTTGTGCAGTAGACCGCGACCAGTCATCACTGCGAGTACTTCTAAGTTACTCAATAAACAAACTGCTTACCGAGTCTTCGCGCGCAATGCGCGAAATCGTTTCACCCAACAGTGCCGCGCACGACAACTGCCGGATCTTCGAACATGCTAGCGCCTCCGGCGTCAGCGGAATCGTGTCGGTGACCACCAGCTCGTCGAGCACCGAATTTGAAATCCGCTCGACTGCCTTGCCCGACAGCACCGGGTGTGTTGCATAGGCCATCACACGCAGCGCGCCGGCGTTGCGCAACGCCTGTGCAGCCTGGCACAGCGTGTTCGCGGTGTCGACCATGTCATCCATGATGACGCAGTTGCGGCCCTCAACTTCTCCGATGATGTTCATTACCTCGGCGACGTTGGCGCGCGGGCGTCGCTTGTCGATGATCGCCAGATCGGCCTCTGCCGTCTTCGCAATCGCGCGCGCGCGCACCACACCG
>JBDTQZ010000270.1:0-4187 GCA_039931935.1 Burkholderiaceae bacterium
ATGTACTACGCGCATGCCGCGCCCACCGCCGCCGCCGGAAGCCTTGATGATGACTGGGTAGCCGACCGCACGTGCGACCTTCACGATCTCACGCGGATCCTCCGTCAGTGCGCCATTAGATCCGGGAACGGTCGGCACTCCAGCGGCCACCATCGCCTGCTTGGCCGAAACCTTATCGCCCATCGCGCGAATTGATTCGGGCCGCGGACCGATGAAGCAAAATCCGCTCTTTTCGACGCGCTCCGCGAAATCCGCGTTTTCCGACAGAAATCCGTAGCCGGGGTGGATCGCTTCGGCATCCGTCACTTCGGCCGCGCTGATGATCGCAGGAATATTCAGGTAGCTATCCATCGATGCCGCCGGCCCGATGCAGACCGATTCATCCGCGAGCTTGACGTACTTCGCATCGGTATCGGCTTCCGAGTGCACGACGACCGTACTGATTCCCATCTCGCGGCAAGCGCGCTGCACGCGAAGAGCAATCTCACCGCGATTAGCGATCAGAATCTTTTTGAACATGGCCGCAGTGAAGTCCGCAGCGGGAGCTGCCACGGAACGTGTTTGTCGATCGTCTTATTCAATGATGAACAGTGGCTGGCCGTACTCCACTGGCTGGCCGTTTTCGACCAGGATTTGCTTAACCGTGCCACCGACCTCAGCTTCGATTTCATTAAGTAGCTTCATCGCTTCGATGATGCACAGCGTGTCCCCCGGCTTAACTGACTGGCCGAGCTCTATGAACGATGCGGCGCCTGGGCTGGGCGAGCGATAAAAAGTCCCGACCATCGGAGACTTGACCACGTGACCCTCTGGCTCGGGCGCGGGCTGTGCGGCTGTGCCATTCGTTGCCACTCCGAGCGCAGGGGGTAGTTGCATCGTCGTAGCCGCGGCGGCAGGCGCTGCCGGCGCAGGACTGAACTTCGCGATTCGAACGCGATCTTCGCCCTCAGTGACCTCAAGTTCGGCAATCCCCGAGTCGGCGACCAGGTCGATCAATGTTTTTAATTTTCTTAGATCCATTGGCAATCGCCGAGTTAGGACGAAGGTGCCGCGGCCAGCGCGAAATCCAATGCGTATCGGTACCCTGAAGCACCCAGCCCCACAATGGTTCCCACTGCGAGGTCAGCGAGGTACGACCGATGCCGGAAGCTTTCGCGTTTGTGCAGGTTCGATAGGTGAACTTCGATAAAGGGTAACGAAACCGCAGCGAGTGCGTCGCGCAACGCGATGCTGGTGTGGGTGAACGCACCAGCGTTAATGATGATGAAATCGGTGCCGTCGGTGCGCGCCAGATGGATGCGATCGATTAGCGCACCCTCATGATTGGTTTGAAAAAACACGACCTGCGCATTTTTCTTTTGTGCGGCGGGGGCAAGCTCGCTTTCGATATCGGCCAGCGTCTGGCTGCCATACACTGCAGGCTCGCGCGTTCCCAGGAGGTTCAGGTTGGGGCCGTTGAGGACCAAAATGCGGCTAGCCACGGTGATGTTCGACTAAGTGCGGGGCAAGGTACATCGTCGCAGATCAAGGAATTTAGGGGATAAAGGCGAAAGAAGCCGCGAAGTGTCCGCTTTTTAGCGGACGCTGTCCAGCCCTTACGTGAGCTGCCAGACCCTCGAATGCAAGCTCCGCCAGGGGCCTCAACGCGGTCTCTTCAATGCGCTTCTTCGATGAGCCGACGCACCGAATCAAGGTTGGCACGGCCTGAACCCTCGATCGGATGCATATCCTCTTCGCTTGAGACGTCGCGTCTGTGGCGCGCCGCGATTCTGATCGCATCACGCGCATAGATGTGCAATCGGACGCCGATCCGTCGCCGGCCCGTTGCGAAACTCGCAGTGGGTGGAAGAACGAAGTTCAATCGCTCGAGCGCGGCGGGACGATCGCCCTCAGCATCGCCGTCGTCGACGTCGAAATCGACGCCGAGGGTCATCAGGCGCAGCTCGACGTCCTTCGCGCTGTCGACGAACAACTGCAGATTGATATCCGAATGCTCGGTCGCGGTGCCATTTAATACCGCTCCGATCAAATACGGATCGAACTCCTGCAGCGTCTGCATCGTTCCAGCGGCGACGCTGCGCATCTCCGCGAGCAGAGCGCGATGCGGTTCGCCACCAAAAAGCTTCAGATAGCGGCGCAACTCGTGCTCGACTTCCTGGTTGTCCGGCATCGTCGAGCGGCGCGCGTCCTCGCCGAGAATTTCCTGCACGGCACGGCGCTTCGCTTGCGCGTACTCGCAGCCTTCTTCAGCGATCAAGCGAGCGGCTGTTGCTGCGAGTTCAGTTCTCAAGTCATTGGCAGCCATTGAGTGAGTTTATCGGCAGAATGTCGCCGCGCACGGCGATTACAATCCGCGCGCTTCTATTCCAATAGCGCTATTCAGCCGCTCCCTCTTTGCACCTACACATTCTCGGCGTCGGCGGAACGTTTATGGGGGGCCTTGCGCAGCTTGCGCAGGCCGCGGGCCACGTCGTGAGCGGTTGCGATGCAAACGTGTATCCGCCGATGAGCGACCAGCTCGCCGCGGCGAATGTGCGCGTGATCGACGGGTACGACTCTGATCAGCTTCTGCTCAAGCCCGATGTGTGGGTCATCGGCAACGTTGTCACGCGCGGGAACGCGCTGATGGAGGCGATCCTCGATCGCGGCGACCCCTACCTATCCGGGCCACAGTGGCTTGCCGATAACGTGCTTCGAGATCGACATGTGCTGGCGGTGGCGGGCACGCACGGCAAGACGACTACGAGTGCGATGCTCGCAAAGATTCTCGATCACGCTCGTCTTGAACCCGGCTTCTTGATCGGCGGCGTGCCTGACGACTTCGGGCACTCTGCTTGCCTCGGCGCCGGCCGCCATTTCGTTATCGAGGCAGATGAATATGACACCGCATTTTTCGACAAGCGGTCGAAGTTTCTGCACTATCGCGCGCGCACGCTGATTCTCAATAATCTGGAATTTGACCACGCCGATATTTTTGCCGATCTGGCGGCGATTGAAACGCAATGTCATCATCTGGTTCGCACGTTGCCGGCAAGCGCACGCGTCGTTGCGAATGCAGGTGATGAGGCAATCGGGCGGGTCTTGCGGCGTGGCTGCTGGTCGGAGCTTCAGACCTTCGGCGAAATCGGCGACTGGCGGATCGACCACGCGCCGGAGTTTGGTGTCTATCACGCTGATCTTCGCCTGGGGACGCTGCAACTCGCACTAGCGGGACAGCACAACCGGCTGAACGCGCTCGCCGCGGTCGCTGCTGCCGATCACGTCGCGGTGTCAGGTGGCGATGCGCTCGAAGCGCTCGCCGAATTTCGCGGTGTCAAGCGCCGGCTCGAAGTGCGTGGCATGGCCAATGGTGTGACGGTGATCGACGATTTCGCCCATCATCCGACTGCGTTTGAGGTGACGATCGAAGCGCTGCGCGCGTCAAATCCGCATAGCCGAATCGTCGCTGTGTTCGAGCCGCGTTCAAACACGATGAAGCGCGGGGCGATGAACACGCGATTACCCGATAGCCTGTCGGGTGCCGACCGGATCTTCTGTTTTTCGGCGGGAATCGACTGGGATGCGGCGCAGGTCTTGGCGCCGTTGGGCACGAAGGCAACCGTCCACGACCACCTCGGTGAATTGGTCGATACGATCGTCACGTACGTTAAAGCCGGTGATCAAGTCGTGGTGATGAGCAATGGGGGCTTTGGCGGCATCCACACGAAGCTGCTGGCGCAGCTAGCCGATTCTGCCGCGGGTTCTGCAAAGCGTTCTGATTCTGCACAGCGCGCCGCGTGATCGTTTACCTGCACGGGTTTCGTTCGTCGCCGCAGTCTCGCAAGGCGCAGACGCTGCGCGAGCGTCTGCAGGAACTCGGCCTCGTGGATCAATTCGTATGCCCCGCGTTGCCCGCTTCGCCACGCATGGCGTCGCAACTCGCGCTTTACGCCGCCCGCTCGGCGCGAGCCGAGGGCATAGCGCTGATCGGATCGTCGCTTGGTGGGTACTACGCCACCTGGGTCGCAGAACAGCTCGGCTGTCGCGCAGTACTGCTGAATCCGGCGGTCGATCCCGCCCGCGATTTGCAGGCACATATTGGCCGGCAGTCTGTTTTCTTTACCAACGATGAGATCGATTTCCGACCCGAGTACATCGACGAGCTGCGAGCCCTCGATACCGGTGTGACGAATCCGGAGCGCTACTTG
>JBDTQZ010000271.1:0-4177 GCA_039931935.1 Burkholderiaceae bacterium
CGAGGTCGGCCAGCAAATCGCGCACGCCGAAGAATGTGGTTTCCTCGTCGTACGTCAGCGACAGATGCAGCGGCAGTCGTTCCTGCGCCGCGAGAAACTTCGGTACTGAGGCCAAAGCGATGGCTATGAAGCCTTTCATGTCCGCACTGCCGCGTCCATGAATGCGACCATCGCGGTGATTCGCAACAAACGGATCACTCGACCAATCCTGGCCGTCCACCGGAACGGTGTCGGTGTGGCCCGAAATCACCAGCCCGCCGGTCTTAAGCCGGTCGGGCTCGGCCGACAGTATGGCAAAAAGGTTGGCCTTGCTGCGCGCCGCGTCATAGATCAGGTTCGAGCGAACGCCGAGTCGCGCAAGCTCGTCGCGCGCGAATTCGATCAGGCCGAGATTGGAATCGCGGCTTACTGTAGGAAACCCGATCAGCCGGTCGATCATGGCCAACGACGCGTGCGAAGGTACGGCGTTCGAAGGTGCGGCAGACGCTGGTAGGTCGACGAGCGACAAGTAAGCGGGCTTGTTCATGGATCAGCGGGCTTGTTCATGGGCGGATTCTAGTGCGCGTAGCATTCACCTTCTGCCCGCTTCAACCCGCAAAAGTTCATGCAACTGATCGACCGAGTGGTCCAATTCCGTGCGGAGATTCAGCAAATCCGGCGCGACATCCACGCTCATCCTGAGCTTCGTTTCGAGGAGACACGCACCAGCGACATCGTGGCCCAAAAGCTCTCTGACTGGGGGCTCGAAGTGGCTCGCGGGCTCGGTGGCACCGGAGTCGTCGGCACCCTGAAGCACGGAAAGTCAAAGCGCGCCGTCGGTTTGCGCGCCGATATGGACGCATTGCCGATTCAGGAGACCAATGACTTTGCGCATCGTTCGACGCACGCGGGCAAGATGCACGCTTGCGGGCACGATGGGCACACGGCGATGCTGCTGGCGGCCGCGAAGTACCTGGCCGAAGCGAAATCGCTCGATGGCGCGGTGCACTTTATCTTCCAGCCTGCCGAAGAAGGCGGCGCCGGCGCGCAAAGGATGATTGATGACGGGTTGTTCGAGCGCTTTCCGTGCGATGCGGTTTTTGGCATGCACAACTGGCCCGGCCTGAAGGTGGGCGAATTCGGGGTCACCGGCGGCCCGGTCATGGCGTCGAGTAACGAGTTCGAAATCGAAGTCATTGGCAAAGGCGCTCATGCAGGAATGCCGCATCTGGGCATCGACCCGGTATTCATCGCGGTGCAGATCGTCAACGGTCTGCAAGGCATCATCACGCGCGTCAAAAAACCGATCGACTCGGCGGTGTTGTCGATCACGATGATTCATGCGGGCGAGGCGACCAACGTCATTCCCCAAAGTGCGAAGATCAGTGGGACGGTGCGAACGTTCAGCGACGACGTGACTTCGCTGGTCGAGAAGCAGATGAAGCGCATCGTCCAGATGACGTGCGCTGCACACGGCGCCGAAGCGAAATTCGAGTTTCGCCGGAACTATCCGCCGACCATCAACCATCCGCACGAGGCCGAGTTTGCGGCGACCGTGATGGACGACATCGTCGGTTCCGACAATGTGGTGCGCAATATCGAGCCGACCATGACAGCGGAAGATTTCGCGTTCATGCTAATGGCGAAGGCAGGCGCCTACGTTTTTATAGGCAACGGCGATGGGACGCATCGCGTCCCAGGGCACGGGCTCGGACCCTGCATGCTTCACAACCCGTCGTACGATTTCAACGACGAATTGATCCCGTTAGGGGCCACTTACTGGGTGCGTCTGGCCCAGAATTTCCTGGCCCGCTGATCTTTAGCTCTGTCCGCTAGTCCGTAAGCCGGAATGCGGTGGTTTTCCCCGGCGGTTACTGTGTATCGCTGCGGCCCCTTCGACTGTATCTTGCCTCTGATGCACTTGCCCTTCGTTCGCGTTTTCTTTGCTGTCGCCGCCCTGGTTAGCGTGGGCGGCTGCGCGACCATCAGCGGCGAAGCGACGCAGGCGATCAATATCCAGACCGTCGATGCCACCGGCAGGCCGGTCGACGGCATGGCGTGTCGCATCGTCAACGGCTCGGCCGAATATATGGGCGACTCGCCAATGTTTGGTCTGAGAGTGCGCAAGTCGCCGACGCCGCTGGTCGTCGAATGCAAGCGCCATGGCTACGCCATGGCGCGAGCACTGATCATTTCGCGTGCCGACCTTGCATCGGGATCGACCGCACAGCTGCTGTTGCCCGGCGGCAGCTCGATGCTGGTCATCGATCACATATCCGGCTTCATGTACCAGTATCCGCGCTGGATACGTCCGCAGATCGGCGCCGACATGATCTTCGACCGCAGTGACGAAAAGGGTCGAGAGCCAACACCCGGTATCATTACGCGCCAGTTTGACGCGCAGGTGCGCTACGCCAGCGGCGTGCAGGACGCCAGAGTCGACTGATCCGCCCCGCGTCTCCTGATCAGGAGGCGCCGTCGAAAACCCTTTCGAAAACCCCTAGCGCTTGGATGCGAGGTGGGCAGTTACGCCCTCCGCCAGTTGCTTGCGCTCGCACGGAGCGCGTCGTTCGGCGTACATTGAACACGCCGACGCGCATAAAGACTGAAAGTGGCCTCCGTGCTACAGATGATCCTTCGCTCCCGCTGCCGATTGTTGGTTATCGGTCTGGTGATCGGCTTGTCTGCCGCTTTAACCAATGCGCAGACCGGTCCGGCCGGCCCGGTAATGGTCGTGAAAATCGAAGGGGTGATCGGACCCGCGACGGCGGACTTCTTTCATCGCAGTCTGGCCCGCGCTCAGAGCCGCGGCGCGCGCCTGGTCGTGCTGCAGATGGATACTCCGGGCGGCCTCGACGAGTCGATGCGCCGCATCATCAAGGACATCCTTGCCTCGCCCATACCGATCGCATCGTACGTAGCCCCTGAAGGGGCGCGGGCCGCCAGCGCCGGCACCTACATTCTGTATGCGAGCCACATTGCGGCGATGGCGCCGGCCACCAACCTCGGTGCCGCCACACCAATCGCGCTTGGCGGCCTGCCCGGCGGCGGCGACCCGCCGGATCAGCGTCCAAGCCGTGACCCGACACCCGAAAAGGCCGGCGACAAAAAGTCAAACCCTTCCAAGTCGGTCGAGCGCCGGCCCGCGCGCAGTTCGCCCGATTCGATGCGCGAAAAAGCGGTTAACGACGCCGCGGCCTACATCCGCAGCCTGGCCCAACTGCGCGGTCGCAATGCCGAGTTCGCCGAGCAGGCGGTGCTGCAGGCCACCAGCTTGTCGGCCGACGAGGCACTGCGCGGCGGCGTGATCGAGGTCGTCGCCGCGGATATGCCCCAGCTGCTAGCAAAAATCGACGGTCGGTCGGTCGCACTGCCGTCCGGCAAGCTGACGCTGGCTCTGGCGCAAGCGCCGGTGGAGACGATCGAGCCCGACTGGCGCGCGCAGATGCTCAGCGTGCTGTCGAACCCGATGCTGGCGATGGTGCTAATGATGATCGGCGTGTACGGCCTATTTGTCGAATTCACCAGCCCAGGGTTCGGCGTGCCAGGCACGGCAGGAGCGATTGCACTATTGCTGGCTCTGTATTCGTTTCACATGCTGCCGGTCAACTGGGCCGGCGTTGGGTTGCTCGCGCTCGGCGCGGTGTTAATGATTGCGGAACTGTTCTTGCCGAGCTTTGGCGCACTCGGCGTCGGTGGCTTCATCGCGTTCATCCTCGGCGGCGTGATGTTGTTCGACACCGACCAGCCCGCATTCGACGTGGGCTGGCCGTTTGTCGTCGGGCTCGCGCTGACCAGCGCCTTCGCGATCACGGCTTTCGGCGCCTTTGCGCTGAAATCGCGCCGACGTCCGGTCGTCAGCGGTCGCGAACAAATGCTCGGCGCGCCGGGCACCGTGTTCGCTGTCGACCCGGGCACAGCATGGGCCGAGGTGCACGGCGAGCGCTGGCGAGTGCGCAGCAGCGCACCGCTGGCCCCCGGCGACCGCGTACGCGTCGCCCGCGTCGAAGGGCTGACGCTGGATGTCACAAAGGATTCAACTTAAGGAAACTGACCATGCTGTTCGACCTGCCGATCGGATACGGTGCGCTCGTCGCGCTACTGCTTTTCCTCCTCTTTTCCACGATCCGCATCCTGCGCGAGTACGAGCGAGGTGTCGTGTTCACACTCGGCCGCTTCTGGAAGGTCAAGGGACCGG
>JBDTQZ010000272.1:0-4175 GCA_039931935.1 Burkholderiaceae bacterium
GATGCGATTCGCGCAGAAGGCTTTTCTGGGTAGCCATGATTCGTCGCCCCGCCCGCGGCTTTAGTGGGTTTCGGCGAAGCGGCCGGCCATCAGGATGTTGGCATGCAGCCTGGTGGTGTCTTCGTTGGCGGTGCGGCTCGGAACCTTATGCTGGGTCAAAAGGCCCCAGACCATCTCGTCGTCCGCGCGGAAGCGGCATAGCAACATGTTGCCGGACGCGATCTTCATGACCTGCGCCGGCGACAGCATTTCGAGCAGATCGGCCGACTCTTCGGAAATCCCAAGGCGGAACAACGCTTGCGCCTTGTCGGTGCGAATCAGGCTCTGCGCGAGCATCAGATAGGTCAGGTTCGCTTCCTTGATTTCGTTCAGGATCTGTTCGCTCGTCATTGCAATTCCTAGTGAGCCGGGACATCCGGTTGATCGTCAAAAACTATTTTGTATTGAGTAGCGATACATTTCGCCACTTCGACTCAAGTTCGGGCAGGGAACGTGAACTTGTCCGCGCCCAGCAGGCCGGCCGGAGACCATTTCCGCAACACAAAGTCGATCTGCGCCCGCGCGTCTTCACTTGGACCGAAAACTTGAGGGGTCGCGGCGAAAAACTTAAAGCTAAAGAAAGTCCGCGGCACACCCGAAAACCATTCCAACGGGCCACCAACAAGGTCCGTCGAGCTGCCAGTGTCAGGAACTGGCGACAGTGGCAGCAATGCCGGATTCATTCAACTCAACTTGTATCAGGAGCTTTTCATGGCCTCAACCATCAACACCAACATCGCTTCGCTCAACGCCCAACGCAACCTGGGTACGAGCCAGTCGTCGCTCATGACCTCCATGCAACGGCTGTCGTCGGGTCTGCGCATCAACAGCGCGAAGGACGACGCGGCTGGCCTTGCGATTTCCGAGCGTATGACCGCGCAGGTCAAGGGCCTGAATCAAGCCTCGCGCAACGCCAATGACGCGATCTCGCTCTCGCAGACCGCTGAAGGTGCTCTCAGCCAAGTGGGCAACAATCTCCAGCGCATGCGCGAGTTGGCGGTGCAATCTTCCAATGGCACCAACTCGCAAGTCGACCGTGATGCGATGAACGCCGAGTTCACGCAGCTCTCCTCGGAAATCCAGCGCGTCGGGGAGCAAACCTCATTCAACGGCAAAACCCTGCTCGACGGCTCCTTTACCGGCGTGAGCTTCCAGATCGGCGCGAATGCCGGCCAGACCATCACCGTCGCGAGTATCGCGAACGTGCAGACCAGCGCACTCGGCGGCACGACGACGCGCGACACTGGCTCGACGGCTGTTAGCGGGATCACCGGCTTCGCGAACGCGATTGCCGACGGCGATCTGACGATCAACGGAACCAGCGTCGGTGCGATTGCAGGTGCAGGCAACGCACAAGAGCGCGCTGGCCAAGTCGCCGAAGCGGTCAACCGCGTTTCCGCGCAGACCGGCGTCGGCGCATCCTACGATGCGGTTTCGGGTCAGGTCACGCTGACTTCCGCGGCAGCGATTACCGTCGGCGGAGCCGGGGCCGCGATCGCGGCTGATACCGGCCTGGATGACACTAACGCTGCTTATGTCTCGACCACCACCACGGGCATCGGCTCGCTGAACGTGTCGTCGTTCACGAACAGCCAGATGTCGATCACGCAACTCGACAAGGCGCTCGCCTCGGTCAATAGCTCGCGTGCGGCGCTGGGCGCAATGCAGAACCGATTCGATTCGGTGGTGGCCAACGTCCAGACCGCGTCGGAGAACACCTCGGCTGCGCGCAGTCGGATCCAAGACGCCGATTTCGCTTCCGAGACCGCGAACCTGTCGCGCGCCCAGATCCTGCAACAAGCCGGCACCGCGATGATCGCGCAGGCGAACCAGTTGCCGCAGTCGGTGATGTCGCTGCTGAGGTAAGCCGGGAACAGGGCCTTATTCAAGGGGCTCTTGCAGGTATCACGCCAAGGCGGCGAACGGACAATCTCCGTTCGCCGCCTTATGCTTTTTGGCACACATTGAAAAATTTTTGAATGGCAACCATCTCTTCAGCCGGCATCGGCAGCGGCCTTGACGTGAACGCGATCGTCACGCAGTTGATGGCCGTCGAACGCCAGCCGCTCAATGCGCTGGCCAGCAAGGCCAGCGCGCTGGACAGCAAAATCTCCGCGTTCGGCTCGATCAAGTCGCAGTTGTCTTCGCTGTCCGATGCCACCGCCAAACTGGCGCTTCCCACCACCTGGAGCGCGCGGACTTCCTCGTCGTCGAACAGTGCCGCCGTCGGCGTGGCGGTATCCAACAGCGCGGCCGCAAGCCCCACTTCGTTCAGCATCGAGGTGTCGCAACTGGCGCGCGCGCAGTCGCTCGCTTCGGCCGCTGTCCCGGCCGGCTCGAATATCGGAAGCGGCACGCTCTCGATCCAGCTGGGCCGCTGGAGCACGAATGGCACTCCGGCATTCGCCACCGCCAGTGCCGATCCGGTATCGGTGACAGTAACGGGCAGCGACACGGTTTCGGACATCGCAACGAAGATTAACGCCGCCGGCGGCGGCATCAGTGCGACCGTGCTCAGGGATTCATCCGGCGAACGGCTGCTACTGCGCTCGAGCAGCACCGGCGAGGCCGCCGGATTCCGCATCCAGGCCGCCGACGACGGCGCCGGCACATCCGGTCCCGGCCTTGCCACCCTCGCGTTCGACGATCCCGCTGGTGGGGGCGGCATGGCGGCCAACCCGATTCAATACGCGCAAAACGCGAACGCCAAGATCAACGGCATCGCCGTGACCGCGGCGTCGAATCGCCTGACGGACACGGTGCCCGGCCTGTCACTGACCTTGTCGCAGGTCACCGCCGCGCCGGTTGACATCACCGTGTCCACCGATACCGCGTCGATGCGCGGCGCCATTGACGGCTTCGTCAGTGCCTACAACTCGATGAACCAGATGCTGAACGCCGCGACCAAATACGATCCCGCCACCCGCTCGGCGGCGTTGCTGCAGGGCGATTCGACGACCGTCGGCCTGCAAAACGCATTGCGCAGCCTGGTCGGCTCGAGCTCGGGCGGCGGCACGCTGCAAAGGTTGTCGGACCTCGGAATTTCCATCGCGAAAACCGCCGCGGGCGACCTCGCGGTCGACGGCACGAAGCTCGCCGCCGCGCTTGAGTCCCCCAAGGCAGTCCAGCGGTTTTTCGCCAACGGGGCCGGAGATGGCGAAGCCGCCACCGGCTTTGCAACCCGTTTTTCCGCATTCACACGCGCCACCATCGGCATCACCGGTTCGCTCACCGAGAAGACGGCCGCCCTGCAAGCGCGCAAGACCGGATTGAACAAGGATCAGGACCGGCTCAGCAACCGCCTTTCCCTGACCGAAGACCGCTTGCGAAAGCAATACGGCGCGCTTGACACCAAGATGAGTTCGCTCACGGCGCTGAACAACTACATCAGCCAACAAGTCGCGCAATGGAACAGATCCGACCGCTGAAATCCCTCGATCTTTCGGCTGCACTGCCGATAACAAGAGAGTGAACTGAAAAAGGAAAGCAGCCATGTACACCCCGCCCAGCCTGAGATTCGCCAACGCATACCGCACCGTCGCGGCCGCTTCTAGCGTCGATGGAGCCAGTGCCCATCGCCTGATCGAATTGTTGTTCGACGGCCTGCTCCAGTCCCTGGCCGCGACTCGCGGAGCGATGGAGCGCAACGAGGTCGCGACCAAGGGGTTGCAGATCCAGCGCTCGATCCGGTTTCTGGAAGAAGGCCTCAAGGCCGGCCTGGACGACGCACGCGGCGGCGAACTGGCGGCGAAGCTTCGCTCGCTTTACGACTACTGCGTCGAACGACTCACCGTGGCCAACCTGACCAACGACGCAACGGCGGTGGCCGAAGTGGCCTCACTGATCTCCCCGGTCGCAGAGGGCTGGAAAGAGATGGGGCGCGGCGTCTCCGGGCAGGCGACATGAGTTTGCAACAGGAGTTTTCCATGGTGGATGGACTGCTCGGCTACTACCGGGCGATCGAGAGCGCGAGCCAGCAAATGCTCGAAGCGGCACGAAAAGAAGACTGGGACGGCGTCGTGCGCTGCGAGGGCGCTTGCGCGGTGCTGATCGAGCAACTGCGCTTCAAAGCCCGCAGCGCGGAACTGTCGGGGGCGGAGCGGGCCGAGAAGATGCGGGTGATGCAGCGAATCCTG
>JBDTQZ010000273.1:0-4168 GCA_039931935.1 Burkholderiaceae bacterium
CGCCGGCCGTCATGGTGACTGACCCGCCGGACGTTGGAGGAGTTGGCGCCTTCATCTGCGCAAAACTTGCGGCAGCGTAAAGCGATAAAGACAATAACAACAAACGAACGGTGATCATTGGGTCTCGGCTCGTGTCTAGTTAGCTGGGTGTGTATGCCAATCGAATGTAAATCGGCGCAAACGGCGCCGCTTGAGTGATATCGATCAGCGCCTCGCGCGCAAGTTCCAACAGCGCGAGAAAATGCACGATGGCGACCGCGGCGCCGCGTGCCGGGTCGAACAGATCACCGAACTCGATGAACTTTGCCTGCTGCAGAGCCTTCAGGATAGAGCTCATGTGCTCGCGTACGGAGAGCTCTTCGCGGTTGATGTGATGACGTGCAGTCAGCTGGGCCCGCTTGACAACCTCGGCCCACGCATCGCGCAGGTCGATCACGTTGACTTCCGGGAACCGCTTCTCGAGCGATTGTTCGATCACGACCGCAGCGCGCAGGAAGTCGCGCCCGATACGCGGCAATTCGTCGAGGTGCTGAGCGGCAAGCTTCATGCGCTCGTACTCCAGGAGCCGGCGCACCAGCTCGGCGCGTGGATCCTCGGCGTCATCTCCGCTATCCGCTTTGCGCACGGGCAGCAGCATGCGCGACTTGATTTCGATCAGCAGCGCCGCCATCAGCAAGTATTCGGCCGCCAACTCCAGATTCTTGGCGCGGATCTGATCAATATAGGTCAGATACTGCAGCGTCAGCGGCGCCATCGGGATGTCGAGCACGTTGAAATGCTGCTTGCGAATAAGATATAGCAGCAGGTCGAGTGGTCCTTCAAACGCCTCAAGAAAAATCTCGAGCGCATCGGGCGGAATGTACAAATCGTCGGGTAGCCGAAACAACGGCTCGCCGTAAAGCCGAGCCAGCGCGACGTTGTCGACGGTGTCGAGCGTGCCGTCGGCTGCGGGATGTTCCAGCGCAGCCACCGCTTCCGGATCGAACAAATCAGACGCCCCGGCGTTCAACTACTTCGCCTCGCTTGGCAGCTTCGATCCGTAGACATAGCCCGGCTGCGGAACGTCGGAAGCCTCGTAGCGCTTGTAAAGATCCGCGTCGATATTCTTGTCCCAGAAAATGGCGCGGCCTTCGCGCTGCCCGCGCTCAATCTCGGGATTTTCTTGCTTTAGTTCGCGCAGAAAGCGCGTGATATCGGATTCGTAACCGCTTCGCATCGTTTTGTGTGTCTCTTGGATCCAGTGTGGATTTTAGGCGTTTGCCAACAATACGTTTGCGCGCGCGACCGCAGCTGGCATGTCAGCTACCACATTATCGCCACCGAGTCTTTCGATGAAGCCGGAGCGCGCCAGCATCGAAGAGGGCTGCTCGTGCGCGCCTGCAAGAATCAGCGTTCCGCCATGTTTCGAAAGCTGCCGGCGGAGCGTATCGAGCGCATCGACGCCGGTCGTGTCAAGCGAGATTAGAAGCGCCAGGTCGAAGATGATGACGCGCGGCGCCTCCTCAGTTGCATAGCGTGACGGATCGTTGATGGCTTCGAGCTTCGAAACTGCGCCGAAGAACAGCGAGCCGAATAACCGGTATGCCTCCACCCCGTGCCGCGCTTCGGCCGGCGCGAGTGCAATTGGCTCGATGCGGGTGATCTGGGATATCCGGTAAATGAAAAACAGGCTGGCGAGTATCAGCCCGACCTGGACCGCTACCGTGAGGTCGAATATCACCGTCAAAAAGAACGTTGCCAGCAGAATTGTTCGATACGTGACCGGAAAGTTTTTGAGGCGCGCGAACTCATGCCACTCGCTCATATTCCACGCCACCAGCATCAAAATGGCGGCCAGCACCGCCAATGGAATATTCGCCGCGAGCGGTGCCGCGATCAGAACAATCGCGAGCAGCGTCAGCGCGTGAATGATTCCGGCGATTGGACTCACCGCGCCGCTTTTTACATTGGTCACCGTGCGCGCGATATTGCCGGTCGCGGGAATGCCGCCGAAAAGAGGAGTGACGAAGTTAGCCACTCCTTGCGCCATCAGTTCCTGATTGGGATCATGCCGGTCGTCGATGAGTTTGTCTGCGATGCGCGCGCACAGCAACGACTCGACCGCGCCGAGAAGAGCGATCGTCATCGTCGGTGCGACCAGTTCCTTGACGAGCTCCCATGAGAAAGTCGGCAGCTCGAGAGACGGCAGCGCTTGCGGAATTCCGCCAAATTTGCTGCCGATGGTTTCGACGGGTACATCGAACAACGCGACTATGGTCGTGGCGAGTATCAGCGCCACGATCGTTCCTGGAACGTGCCTGACGAAACGGTGCCCGCGAGTCATGACTGCCGGCGCGGACAGTCGTGGCCAGAACACCATCATTGCGAGTGATCCCACTGCGATGGCGACCGCGTACAGATTGATCGTGCCAAGCGAGCGCCCGATTAGCTGCGCTTGCTGAAAAAAGTCGGCGGGCATGCGATCAATTGAAAGCCCGAGAAAATCCTTCAGCTGCGACACGATGATCAGCACCGCGATGCCGTTGGTAAAGCCAATAATGATCGACACCGGAATAAAGCGAACCAGATAGCCAAGCCGCGTTAATCCCATCACGAACAGCAATACGCCGGCACACATCGTCGAGATCAACAGGTTGGCAAACCCGTACTTCGCGATGATTCCAAAAATGATTACCACGAAAGCCCCCGCGGGCCCGCCAATCTGCACACGCGAGCCACCGAGCGCCGAGATCAGAAATCCCGCGATGATCGCGGTGAAGATTCCCTGCTCGGGTTTCGCCCCGCTGGCGATACCGAATGCCATCGCAAGTGGCAGTGCGACGATGCCGACGGTCACGCCGGCGGATAGATCGTTGACGAACTTGGCGCGGCCATAACCGCGCAACGAGTCGATCAGGCGGGGGTGAAACGGCGCGAGTTGCAAGCGAGCGAGGCGCGCTCGCCACAGATCAAACGCATCCGTTGCTGCCATGCTGCGCTGACGTTACTTCACGCGCATGCCCGGCACTGCGCCCGGATGCGGATCGAGCAAGTAGATTCCGGGGTGCTGCTTTTCGTCCGAATGACTTGCGGCGAGCACCATGCCTTCGCTCACGCCGAACTTCATCTTGCGCGGCGCCAGGTTTGCAACCAGAACGGTCAGCTTGCCGATCAGGTCTTCCGGTTTGTACGCCGCTTTGATGCCCGACAACACGTTTCGATGACGACCTTCGCCTGTATCGAGCGTAAGTCGTAAGAGCTTGTCCGAACCTTCGACATGCTCGGCATTGACGATCTTCGCGATTCGCAAGTCGATCTTGGCAAAGTCGTCGATCGTGATCGTGTCGGCTATCGCCACCCCGCCGGGTGGAGTCGGTGTGGCATCGACTTCTTCGGCGGGCTCGAAGAGCGCATCCAGTTGCTTGGGTTCAACTCGGGTCATCAGGGGCTCGAAGGTCGAAAATTCGTGTTGCGGCTCAATGAAGCTGTTAATCGCGACCGGTTGTGCAATGGTTGACCAGTCGAGTGGTTTACATCGCATGAATCTCTCAACATCTTCCGCAAGTTTCGGAAGCACCGGCTTTAAGAAAATTGTGAGCGCCTTAAAAGCCGCAATTGAAGAGGCGCAAATCTCGGCGAGCTGTTTCCTCGCTGCGGGATTCGATCCAGCCTCCTTGGCAAGTAACCACGGCTTGAACGAGTCAATTTCAGCATTGACCGCGTCGATTACCTGCATCGTCAGACGCAATGCTTTGCCGAATTCACGGTGCTTGTAAGCAGCCTCGATGTCCTCCGACGCAGCTAATGCGTGTCCAAAGCCGAGAGCGTTTGCCGGAGAGCCCTCGATCCCTTCTTCCAAACCAGGCATGCGATTGGCGAAATGCTTGGACAGAAACGGCGCGATGCGACTTGCGATATTGACGTACTTCCCGATCAAATCGCTGTTGACCCGCAGCAAAAAATCGTCAGGGTTAAACTCGATATCCTCGACGCGTCCATTCAACTTCGCCGCCACGTAATAGCGAAACCATTCCGGATTCATGCCGAGCTCTAAATAGCGCAGTGGATCGATGCCGGTGCCACGGCTCTTGCTCATCTTTTCGCCGCTGACAGTGATGAATCCGTGAACGTAGATGTTGTCCGGTACTTTGCGCCCGGAAAAATGCAGCATTGCCGGCCAGAACAGTGT
>JBDTQZ010000274.1:0-4159 GCA_039931935.1 Burkholderiaceae bacterium
GTGTGTAAGCCAAAGCCTGACGCGAGCTTGTCATGGCCATGGTGGCGATCTCCTGTCTGGCAGCGACAACCGAACCCTTATATTTTTGGCGCTCGGCTCGCGAACGCGCCGCCCGAATGATTAATAAAACACACTGCTTAACGATCAAGGTTTCACAGAAATTCTAGCAGAGGCACCTTCAAACACGATGGGAAATCGAGCTAACGGTAATACATACTAGGCCGCTGAACACAAGCACGTTGTGGATGTGCTCCTCGCCGACGCTGGCGTTGGCGCGATGGAGGTGGCTGAGGCTAGCTACTACTTGCTCTTAAGAAGATGCAGAAGGGTTGTTTGCACAGTCGTTCCCTCTGGATTCAACTTATCAAGCGAGTCCAGGCACGCTATCCGGGTCAATGGCGCGATCGACGAAGATTCCCATCGACGGTTCATAAATCTCCCACAACCAGCGCAACTGCGCCAGCGGCTGGGGATCGTAGTCGACACGCAGATCGACTAATGGAAAACTTTCTCGGTCAACCACCAGCAACCCGGCAGACTTTATCTGCTTGAACTCCCCGCCCGCAACGTAACCCGCTTCGAGAGCGCGCACCAAACGTTCCGCGAGGTGCTGCTGGGAATAGGCCTCAAAGGCCGCGATCATCGCTCGCGTGACCTCGGGGGTGCGGATGATGTTGCCGACCGCAACACAACCGACGCCGGCGTGAGCTGAATGCACCGACGTGATGCGCTCGCCGTGATAGCAGGCCGTGTTGCCGTCCTTGTCTACAACGGCGAGCTGCCGCCAGCCGATGCCGGTCACGTTGTGCGTCAGCCGCTCGATGACCGCCTTCGCGGATAGCCCTTGCGCCAGCAGGTCAAGGCCGCGCGGGCCGACGCGCGGGTCGGTGCGGTGCTGCGTGAGGACCGCCCCCACGCCGGAGCGCGAGAAGACGCAGCGACTGCCCACCGCGATGCTGGACGTCGTGACCGCGGCACCGAACATTCCAGTACGCGAGCATTTCGCTCCAATCGAGTAGGTCATATGTTTGACAGTAGGATATTAGCGTCGCGCTTCCAGAGAGCTTAGGTCATGCCGCATCAGAGAACTTCGGAAGTTCAACGCCCGCAACGTCTACCGCAACGTGGCGATCGATCACTCTCGACCGGAACAAGAAACGTCTCGGGGGGCAGCCTTTCCCAGGTAATTGCTATGTTCAACACTCCAACCTTGTGTTGTTCACTCCGAAAGGAGTGTTCCCGCCGGTGTGCCAAGTGCCTAGAGAATTGGACCAAGGCGGAAAACTGGTGATGCTCGGAGGTGCACTTTGAGGAAGCGCATAAACGCAGCGCAGTTGCCTTCCCGTTAGGGACGCCACCTTATCCCTACTTTGAGCGGCGAACGTCGAGTTAACTCCGGCTCGGCATCCCTCCCAAGACACTCACCGATTGACCGAAAGACATTTTCACGGCAGGTCAATCGAACGTCAGTTCGGACGAGGGACTCGAGACTCTTCCGTGACACCGCCTTTCCTTCTCGCTAGTAGCCGGCGACTGCTCGATGCCGACCTCGTTTGCCGCCCCTTCGTTGCATTCGGCGCTCCCAGTCGAGCGTGCATGTCCTCGGTCGCAAGTTCGTGTAGCGCTTGAGCATTCTCCAGTCTTTGTGGCCAGTCACTAGAGCGACCTGTTCGATCGAGAGGCCGGCCTCGAACAACCTGCTCGCGGCCTCGTGACGCAGATCGTGGCCGTGGGGCCTTACCGACTTCGCGCATGTCGTCAACGTGGAGATCGATCGAGTGCTCGAACGTTGTCGGATCGACTTGCGCGCGCCGCATAGGAGCTTCGCCAAGGTCGATACCCCGCTCAGCTGCAAGCGCCCATCGTTTGGCGTCGACATGTCGGCGAAACGTCTCGCTCGCGTACGATTGTTTGCGCCGAACCTGAACCCTCCAATTGCCAGAAGGAAGCTGAGTGATCGTCGCCATTTCGTGTGCGCTCCGTGTGCACAAGGAGGTCGTAGAACAGGGTATTGAGGCGTTTTTCAGTGCACACGAGCGTGCACACGACGCCTTCTACAGGGTTGATTCTAGTGGATAAGTCATTGAATTACAATGCATATCGGTTTTGCGTAGCACCGATGATGGAGTGGACTGACCGCCATTGTCGGTACTTCCATCGCCGGCTAACAAGACACGCTCGGCTCTACACAGAGATGTTGACCACCGGCACGCTGTTGCATGGCGACGCCGCGCGTCATCTGGCGTTTGACGCCGCCGAGCATCCGGTCGCGTTGCAGTTGGGCGGGAGCGAGCCCTACGAACTGGCAAGCGCAGCGAAACTCGGTGAGCGCTACGGTTACGACGAAATCAACCTCAACTGCGGCTGCCCTTCGGAGCGGGTGAAGCGCGGTGCCTTCGGCGCGTGCCTGATGGCCGAGCCGGTGTTGGTAGCCGATTGCGTAAAAGCGATTCAGGACGCGGTGGCGATTCCAGTGACGGTGAAACATCGGATCGGCATCGATCGCCGCGATGACTATGGATTCGTGCGGGACTTTGTCGGTGCTTTGCACACCGCCGGCTGCCGCGTTTTTATCGTGCACGCACGCAGCGCCTGGCTAAAAGGGCTAAGCCCCAAAGAGAATCGCGAAGTACCGCCGCTCGATTACTCGCGCGTTCTTCGCCTGAAGCAGGATTTTCCATCAGCGCAGTTCGTGCTGAACGGTGGCATCGCAACGCTGAGTTCCGCGCGTGAACACTTGGACGCGGCCGATGGAGTGATGCTGGGTCGCGCGGCGTATCACGATCCCTATATGCTTGCCGAAGTCGATTCGTCAGTGTTTGGCGATCCATCGTCGGCGCCGACGCGCGAAGCGGTCGTGCTGAACATGACGCAATACTTACAGCTGCAGACACGCGCGGGGGTTGCTCCGCGTCACATCGTGCGCCACATGCTCGGCCTGTTTCAGGGCTTGCGCGGAGCGCGGCAGTGGCGCCGACGGTTAAGCGACGCCGAAGCGCTTCAGCGTTACGGACAAGAAGTGCTTATGTACGCGCTTGAAGCTGTCAGTGACCGACCTAGCTTGTTATCCGCCGCCTGATTCGTAACGTCATCGAAAACCGCCGCTGACAAGCTGCGAACGCTGTCTTAAATGCGGGCATCAAAAGGTCTTGACAAACGTCACGCCAATGTAAGACGTATGGCCGGCCTCACGCTTGATCACGGGCGCCAGCAGATATTCGTCCGTAACCAGCGCCCCAATAGCAGCACCAAGCGCGTTCGAACCGGCGTCAAGGGCCGAGAACCCGTTCTTGGAGGCGGCCTCGGTCAGCACGCCGAGGCTTGCAGCAGCCCCGAAACCCACGAGAGCCCGGTGTTCTGGCCATCTGTAGCTTGCACCCCAGGTAACTGCCCCGGCGACAACACCACCGAAGATGGCGTGGCTCATCTCGCTCTTGATGTTGTCGTTGGCCGACGCCCCCCCGGCAAAGCAGGCGCCGATAACTAACAGCAGAACGCCAAACAACCTCGCTTTGTGGTTTGTGATCAAAAAATCATGCCAAGCTGTGCATGCGCGAACGATGCATCACGGCTCGTCAAGTCTTCGTCAACAAAGCGTGAAAATAGCGTAAATCCAGCCGAGCGAGCTTCGTGCGAACACTTGGACGAGACTTGTCGCTTGCAGTCGGGCCGAGCGCGTCGGCCCAGTACAATGCCGCGCGACTGGCTGCGGTGAGGCGAACCGATTGGGTCCTGATTGCAATTTCTCCACGTTGCGCGCGCATCACTTCCTGCCTCCATGTCTGCCGAATCGCCTCGCTGCCGCTTATTAGTCGTTGAAGACGAGGCGACGATCGCGCGCAATTGCGTCACATTTTTCGAGCTGCAGGGTTATTCGGTTGATATCGCCTACGATGGCGCGGCCGCCGTTGCGCGCCTGGCGAGCGACACGTTTGATGTTGTGGTTCTGGACCTTGGCTTGCCGCGTATGGATGGCAAGCGCGTCCTCGATCATTTGCGGCGTCAGCTGTCGCTGGCGACACCGGTACTGATTCTGACCGCGCGCGATGAGCTCGAGAGCAAGCTTGCATGCTTCGCGCTCGGCGCCGACGATTACCTTGCCAAGCCATTTTCACTGGCTGAACTTGAAGCGCGAGTCGCAGCGTTGCATCGGCGTGCG
>JBDTQZ010000275.1:0-4152 GCA_039931935.1 Burkholderiaceae bacterium
CGCCGCAAACTCATCTGCCCAGTTGGCCTCGTCGCTGTTGCCGACACCCTCGGCTACAGGAATACTTTTCCGTACCACGCCGGGGTTCAGGCGCCTTAACAGAGCAAGCGCAGTGTTGTCGTTGTCTTGGGGTTTGCCGTTGGCGAGATAGATGATGTGATTTTTCGCGCAGCTGACTCCCGGCGAGACGTATCGACTCTTGGTCGCATCGGTAAACGCAGCAGCGTCATGCTTGGTCGCCGTCTGGTTGCCCTGATAAACGGTCGAGCCAGCGAACCACTGATATGCCTCGTAAAAGCTTTCTGACGTCGATGCGTTGTTGGTCTTGTCGCCACCGATGCTGAGGCCGCTGATCATATTCAGCAGCGCCGTCTTATCGGCCGCTGTTGTCACATTGACGAACGCCTTGCGCGGATAGCCACTCGAGGCGGACCCCTCGTTGAACAGCATCAGCGCGAAGTTGAACTGGCTCAGATCGGTAATTGAAAGGCTGCTAATCAAACGATAGAGCGCGCACTTCTGTGCGCCCATTTTCGATCCCTCCTCCTTGCCGGGATTGGAAGTCTTGACCAACGCCCCGGCCGCACTGCAGAGGGGCGTTGAAATGGACGCGCTCCAGTTCGCGCTGTTGTCCAGAATGATCAGCACATTCGGGCGGAATCCTTCTGTATTCGGAAGCGAATAGATATCGATGTCATCGGCAAGTGCCGGCGACGTGGCTGCCAGGCCGAGTACGAATGCAGTAATCAATCGTCGGAAGGAACTATAAGGGTGCATGCCGGTTCTCAGTTGCAAGATGTGTTAAGGCCGACCACAGCGGTACGCACGGTCACACCCTGGTTCAAGGTGATGGTGGCGCCTGTCTGTGCGTCAGTCGAGCGAACTCGCAGATTCCATTCCGTATCGGCGCACAGCGATCCAGCCGGACCTCCGCTTCCGGGGAGCAACCCGGGGTTGATCAATGCAGCGCTTGCAAAGCACGGGGCGTCCTGCGCATTCGACGGGTCAAGATCGACCAGCGCCACCGAGCGAGCACGCAAGCATCGGGGGGGTTCGGCAAAGACCGCGACAGCGTCGCTGACGCCGTCGCCGTTGTAGTCGCCGTCGACCCGGGCAGCTGCATAAACGCCCTGCGGATTTCGCGCGAACTCGTCGCTGCTGACCGTCTGCTCGAGGAGCATCTGCGCCGCTGCTGTGACCTCCTGACGCGCTTGCATGTTGCCGACGATTTGCACGTTGGTCGTGCTTGCGCGTAGGCCTGTAAGCGCCAGCGTCGCCAGCAGCAACAGAAAAAATATCGAAATGACCAGTGCCGAACCAGCCTGAGAGTCTTCTTTGGGGAGACTGCGTGTCATGTCAGTTCTCCCGACGCCCGGCAACGTTGTTAAGCCGCATCGTGGTGGAGACAAGGCGGCACTTGAAGCCCGCCGGACACGTTTCGCCGGTGTGAGCTGGACCGAGGTCGTACACACCGGGCGACGTTGCCGCAGCATTGGCTGCTTCCGTGCTACGCAGCAGCATGTGCAATCGGACTGCGACGACGTTCGACCACAGTGATGTAGGAGTCGTGTCGGCCGTAGTTGATGTCAGATATTGTTCCGGTGAGCCGTCATCATTCGTATCGAACGCGTATTCGACTTGCATGTTGATCACGCCCTCCGCCAGTGAAACGATGCGTACGGCGTTGTCGATGATCTCGATACGCTTCAGCGTGGGTATGCCGTCGGATGGCAGGCATTCGTTGCAGCCCGCCACGTAATAGCCGCGTACGAAGTAACGCCGGATGGGGGCGATGACAGCTGCGTCGCAGGCGGCCGTACGCAGCGTGAACTGGGCCGCCAAATTTGACACCCGCAGCAGCACGGGATCGTTAATGCACTGCGACGCCTGCACATAGACGTTGCGAACGTCGACCGCCGCCGCAGCGATGGTTTCGGCGCTGACACGACGCACGACAACTACATCAGTGCCCGGCACCCGGTTGGGCAGGCAGCCGAGTGCAAGATCCCCAGCGACGGGGTCATCCCAGCCAATCAACTGTGCTGGATACTGCGGTGGCGTAAGCGTCGGTTGCCAGCCGAGCAATGTGAGGTCGGCGACATTCCAGGCACAGGGCGATGTGTTTGTATAGACAGTGTCTGACGGCGGCAGGAACGTTCCGTAGAAGCCAGCATGACGAATATCGTCCCCAATTACATCCACTGCAAAGCGGCTGTTTTCGACTAGACGCGAGACGCGATCCAAGTCGGATCGACCGCCCGATGTTCGATCGAATACCGTTGCCAAGACCGTCAGCAATACGAGCCCGATCGTCACGCCGATCATCAGCTCGATCAGTGAGAACCCTGCATTTGATCGACGCGGTCGCATCGAAGTCGGTCGCATTAAGGCGCCGGGTTCAGAGTGCCGATACGCAGCAGCGTCGTCATTAAGCGACGCTGGTTTTCGTTGCCGAATTGATCGCGACCGCAGCCGGTTGGAGCAAAGTTGTTGTCGACAATCGGTGCAGCGCCCGCGCTGGCACCTTGCCAGGCAATGGTCACGGCGTAGACCCGATTGAAAGCATCGATCTCGTGAACACAACCCATGGCTCCAACTAACACTCCGGCATTGTTGTTGTCGATTTGCTCATTACCACCGGCCAGCAGTTGTCCCCACGCACAGCGATCGCGATCGGCCATCGGTGTAGCCGGATCGCAGCTCACGAAGTCATAAGTAGTTGTGCCCGATTGCGTGGTGGTCGAGACGTAGCCGGTAATCCCGGCGTCACCGGTGACGTAGGCAGCCGCATTGGCGCGGTTACCCTCGATGCGGGTAACCATGTCTTGCAGCAGCATCGCCGCTTGCGCCCGTTGCATCGCATCCACTTCCGTAACGAATGAGCGCGAGACAAGTCCGGCAACACCAAGGAGGCCGAATGCAACCACCACCACGGTGACCATCGCCTCGACCAGGGCAAAGCCGGCAAATCGGCTCGCGGATGTTTGCATTTCACGTCTCATCATGAACAGGCCGATTTGGCTGAGCGCGACAATCCCGAGGGATCAAGGCGAACCGTTCGACCTGTCGTGCTGCCACCGCTAGGCGGACAGATTTGAAAGTTGCCCACGGTTACCAGCGAAGCGCGACCGCCACCATCGAAGGTCAAGGTTGCGGGTGCAGTGGTGAAACCTACGGCTGCGCCAACGGGATCGCGAGCGCGCAACACATTTGCACCGAAAGTAATGGTCCAGCCATTGACCCAGTCACCGTTGCGGGGTGCCACTACAACGTCAGCGTTGCGCTTGACCGCTTCGCTGCGCGCGAAATTAAGGTCTGCGATCAAATCGAAAGAGGCGCCGCGGATCTGCGTCGACTGATTGAGCCATACAAAACTCGACACGCTGGTGCCGGCGAGAATGGCCATGATTGAGATCACGACCATCGCTTCGATCAGTGTGAAACCGCGCTGAGCGAAGTTCCGGGTGGGTTGGGTTGAAGTGTTCATCGTCTACCAGCAGCGGGTTCCAACAGCGGTGCGATTGCCCGCCTGGTCTATCGTGAGCAGCCCGCATCGGTCGGTACCCTGGACACCGATCGGAGTTGCCGTGACTTGGAATCCCGACGGTGGACCCGCGACCACCGCGATCGCAACCGTGTAACGGGCGGCGAGCTCAGCAGGCGCCGCCATGTTGAGCGCGCCGACTGTGGCGGCGTAGCTGCGGCGATCAAGGAAGAACTGTGACTGCCGGCTTGCAACGTCGCTGATAAAGGACTGCGCCTCAGAGCGATGTGATCGCATCACATATTCGCTGTAGTTCGGAATTGCAACCGCGGCCAAGATCGCGGCGACGGCCATCACCACCGCAACTTCGATCAGAGTGAAGCCAAACTGTGTCCGCGTCATCGAGTCACCCACGTGCTGCCGGCGTCGAGCGGCAACGAACCCCAATGCGAAGGCAGGGCCGTCGTCGCACGCACATTCGCGTGGTCAATGCTGTAGACGAACCCTGAAGTGCTTCCGACCCCCGTTGCCGTCGCGGTAAAAGCTTGACCGCCGGCAGCGACTACGCAGGCGATCGCGAAGCCGTCCACGCTGGCGGGCGTCGCCTCACCGCATCCACCCGCTTTCGCGTAAGTGTCGTTGTCCTTGTAGAAGTGTTCCATGCGGGT
>JBDTQZ010000276.1:0-4149 GCA_039931935.1 Burkholderiaceae bacterium
GATAAGCCGCGCCGCTGGATCAACTCGGGCGGACTTGGAACGATGGGTGTGGGATTGCCTTATGCGATGGGTGTTCAGATGGCGAATCCCGGCGCCGAGGTCGCGGTGATTACTGGCGAAGGTTCGATCCAGATGTGTATTCAGGAGTTATCGACCTGCAAGCAGTACCGGCTGACGCCGAAAATCATCAATCTGAACAATCGCTACCTTGGAATGGTCCGGCAGTGGCAGCAGATCGACTACGGCGGCCGCTATGCAGAGTCTTATGTCGACGCGTTGCCAGACTTCGTCAAGCTCGCCGAGGCCTATGGCCACGTCGGGTTCCAAATCGACAAGCCGGCCGATGTCGAGCCGGTGTTAAAGGAAGCGTTCGGCAAGTACAAGGACCGGCTGGTATTTCTCGACTTCATTACCGATCAGAAGGAAAACGTCTGGCCGATGGTGAAGGCAGGCAAGGGGCTGACCGAGATGCTGCTCGGATCGGAAGATCTATGAAGCTCCCGATGGCGCCTCACTTCGTTCGCTGCCCCCTGAGGGGGCGCGGTGTCCTTCGGGCGGCCGGGCGGACACCATGAGACACATCATCTCTGTGCTGCTGGAAAACGAGCCCGGCGCGCTGTCACGTGTGGTGGGACTGTTCTCCGCGCGCGGCTACAACATCGAAACCTTGACGGTCGCGCCGACCGAGGACGCGTCGTTGTCGCGCATGACGATTGTTAGCGTCGGCTCGGATGACGTGATCGAACAGATCACCAAACACCTGAATCGGCTGATTGAAGTCGTCAAGGTTGTCGACCTGACCGAAGGCGATTACATCGAGCGCGAGCTGATGTTGATCAAGCTGCGCGCGGTCGGCAAGGAGCGGGACGAGATCAAGCGGATGGCCGATATTTTTCGCGGCCGCATCATCGACGTCACCGAGCGCAGCTACACGATCGAATTGACCGGTAACGGCGCGAAACTCGACGCATTCATCAAAGCGGTGGACCATGCAGCCATTCTCGAAACCGTGCGTACCGGTGGGTCCGGAGTCGGTCGCGGAGAAAGAATTTTGAGGGTTTAGGGGGAACAATGAAGATCTACTACGACAAAGACGCTGATCTGTCGCTAGTCAAGGGCAAACACGTCGCAATCATCGGGTACGGATCGCAGGGGCACGCGCACGCGCAGAATCTGACCGATTCCGGCGTCAAGGTAACGATCGGGTTAAGAAGTGGCGGCGTGTCCTGGAAGAAGGCCGAGGCGGCCGGCATGAAAGTCCAGGAGGTTGCGGACGCCGTGAAGGGCGCGGACATCGCGATGGTCCTGTTGCCGGACGAAAACCACCCGCAGGTCTACAGCGAGTCGATTGCGGCCAACATGAAGCAGGGCGCCGCCCTGGCCTTCGCGCACGGCTTCAATATCCACTACGGGCAAATTCAGCCGCGCGCCGACCTCGACGTCATCATGATCGCGCCGAAGGCGCCGGGTCACACGGTGCGCTCAACCTACAAGCAGGGCGGGGGTGTGCCGTGTCTGATTGCAATGCATAAGGACGTCTCGGGCATGGCGCGCGATCTGGCGCTCTCGTACGCGTGTGCGATCGGCGGCGGCAAGGCCGGCATTATCGAAACCAACTTTCGTGAAGAGACCGAGACCGATCTGTTCGGTGAGCAAACCGTGCTGTGCGGCGGCGTGGTTGAACTGATCAAGGCCGGCTATGAAACGCTGATCGATGCGGGCTACGCGCCAGAGATGGCGTACTTCGAGTGCCTGCACGAGGTGAAGTTGATCGTTGATCTGATCTACGAGGGCGGCATCGCCAATATGAACTACTCGATCTCCAACAACGCGGAGTACGGCGAGTACGTGACCGGACCCAAGATCGTCACGGCGGAAACCAGGAAGGCAATGCGCGAGGCGCTCAAACGTATTCAGACGGGCGAATACGCGCGTGACTTCATCCTCGAGAACCGCGCGGGTGCGCCGACGCTGGCCGCGAGACGCCGGCTGACAGCCGAGCACCCGATCGAGGTCGTCGGCGAGAAGCTGCGCGGCATGATGCCGTGGATCAAGGCGAACCGGCTGGTCGATCAGGCCAAGAACTGAGAGGCGCCCGATGAAACGAGTTCTTGCCATTGTTGTGTTGTTACTGGCAGCGTCGGCAATTGCACAGCAGCCGTCGCTGCCGCTTCCGCCCGCCGGCACGCTTGTCTTGATGACCGGCGCAGCCGAGGTCGAATTGGCGAACGATGAGGCCGTCGCCAGCTTTTTCTACGAAGCACAGGACGCTGATCTGACGCGCGCGCAGTCAACGGTCAACCAGCGCGCGTCCGACGGAACTGCGGCACTAAAGCGCGCCGACCCGAAAGCGCAGATTGAAACGTCCGGCTACAGCAGCTATCCGGTTTACTCGACTGGCAGCAATCGCACGATTACCGGCTGGCGTGTGCGCCAGGGTTTGACTGTGCGTACCGAGAACCTTGCCGCGCTTCCGAAGACCGTCGCGGCGGCGCAACCTTTGCTCGCGTTAGGCGGTGTTGATTTCAGGCTTTCAAGGGCCGCGCGCGATAAGGTTGAAGCGCAGTTGATTCAGCTCGCGGTCGCTAACCTGAACTCTCGCCTTGCCGCTGCGGGGCAGTCGATGGGCGTTCCGGCGAATCGTATTCGTGTCGAAGAAATCAACTTCGGAGTGCGCGAAGCGGCTCCGCCGCAGCCGATGATGATGCGGTCGGCGATGCAGTCTTCGGATGCTGTGGCGGCGCCGACTTTTGAATCCGGGCGCTCGACCGAGCGACTGAGCGTCACGGGAAAGGCGCGATTCTTGCCGTAGTTGAGCTTCCGATACCATCGGCCCTTGATGTCGAGGGAGAAGCGTTGAACTACCCGCATCCCATTCTCGCGCGCGAAGGCTGGCCGTACATCGGCGCCGCCGTCGCTGCGGCCATTCTTGTCGCCGCCTTCTTCGGGTTTGTTTGGTCGCTGCCGATATGGCTGATTGCAATCTTCATCATCCAGTTTTTTCGCGATCCGCCGCGTTCGGTGCCGACAGACCCCAATGCTGTGTTGTCGCCCGCTGACGGCCGCATTGTTCGTGTTCAGAAGACCGTCGATCCATACACGCAGGCGGACGCCATACTGGTCAGCGTTTTCATGAATGTATTCAACGTTCACAGCAATCGCTCCCCCGTCGATGGCACAGTCGAGCGTATCGACTATCAGGCAGGCACCTTCGTCAATGCTGATCTCGACAAGGCCTCGACCGAGAATGAGCGCAATGCGCTGGTGATGAAGTTGCCGGACGGTCAGCGCATTTCCGTCGTTCAAGTTGCGGGGCTCATCGCGCGCAGAATCCTGTGCTACGTCAAGGCAGGCGATGCGCTGGCGCGCGGACAGCGCTACGGCTTCATCCGGTTCGGATCGAGAGTCGATGTTTACCTGCCGCTCTCAGTCGTGCCGAAGGTTGCAGTCGGCGATAAGGTCTACGCAACGACCACGGTGATCGCCACACTCTGATGCGCTTCCGCCGCCGTAAACCGCGCTCGTTCGGCTTGCAGGCTTCGCCGATTCTTGACGAAGCGCCGCTCATCGCGCGTCGGCGGCGCGGCATCTATCTACTCCCGAACCTGTTCACGCTGGGGAACCTGTTCGCAGGATTCTTCGCCATCGTGCAGGCCATGAATCAGCGGTTCGAGCTCGCGGCGATCGCCATTTTCGCGGCGCTGGTGCTTGACGGGATGGATGGGCGCGTGGCGCGTCTGACCAATACGCAAAGCGCATTCGGCGAACAGTTCGATTCGCTGGCGGACATGACCTCATTCGGCGTTGCTCCCGCCCTGGTGATGTACGAGTGGGCATTGCAGGACCTCGGTCGCTGGGGTTGGGCCGGTGCATTTGTCTATTGCGCGGGCGCAGCTTTGCGCCTGGCGCGCATTAACGCAAACCTCGGCGTAGTCGACAAGCGGTTTTTTCAGGGACTGCCCAGCCCTTCGGCGGCCGCATTGATTGCGGGCTTTGTCTGGCTCGCCGTAGACAACAAATTTCCTATTCGCGAAGCGTGGCTGCCTTGGGCTGCGTTCTTGCTGACGGTGTATGCCGGCTTCACGATGGTATCGAGCGCCCCGTTTTACAGCGGCAAAAGTTTTCAACTGGGCCGCAGCGTCCCGTTCT
>JBDTQZ010000277.1:0-4146 GCA_039931935.1 Burkholderiaceae bacterium
CGTGGCGAAGGCGGTCGCGATCAGCTCGTGCATGAACGGCACGAACTCATGCTCCTCTGCCGCCGACAGCGAAGCGCTATAGCGTCCGCTGTGATTTCTGATCACGCGCGCTTGGGCTTGAACAAGTTTTCGCAGGCGGCGCGATCGGCGGTGTCGGTCGACGCAGGTACGCAGATCGGCAAGACCTTCGCATTCATGCGCGCCAGCTCCGCGTCGTGGCTGCCATTCTTATTCCATGCGGCGAGCCTTCCGCTCATACGTTCAAGCGTGCGCTTGCTGCGGCCCGAAAATGCTCCCGGCTCGTTGCGCAATTCGCCGATCACGCTCGATGCTGCCTTTTCGATCTGCGCCGCATCCTGCGGCGCAAGGTCGATCAGATAGCGTACATACGAGCCCCCCCATTCGAGCCGTGTCGCAGGACCGACCGAAGTTTCATAACCCTGCCGCGCCCAATCGATCGCGGCGGCATTACCCGCCGGTGTATTGCGCTTCTTCGCGTTCGACGCAAGCGCCAGCATGTAGTAGTAGGGCGAGTGCGAGCGCTTCAACTCGCGGGTCATCAACGCATCGGACTCGTCGAGCAGGCCCGTGCTCGCCAACATCGAACCGGCGCTGTAGATGACCGATTGCCGCTCGTTGACGTCGGTGGTTTCGCGATCGGCGCGCTCGGCTTGCGCGCGCGCTTCGGCGATCAAGGGCTCGGGCAATGCACCGTCCTTGTTGTCCAGCCGCGCGAGCGCGACTTTGCCGCTCGTAGCCCACACGCGGCCCGCTTGGCTTAGCGTCGGATCCTTCGCCAATCCATCGAGTGCTGCGCTCCACGTCTTGATCAACTCCATGCGCTCGGCGGATTTCGGCGCCGTAATCGCGCCGACGATATCGTCGCCGCTGAAGGCAAGCTGGTCGTAGTGTTCGCGTACCAGCTCAGGTCGAGCCAGCACGCTCTTTACGCTGGCAATTGCATCGGCCTTGTCGATCGCGGGCTTCGCGCCATCTTTCGCAGTGGCTATCGCGCCAAGCGCCTGCAGCACCAGTCGTGACGAAGCCTCGCGCTGCTCCGGCGGGCAGTTGTGTGCAAGCTTTAGCAACGTGGCCGGCACGTCCCTTTCTGGCACGAGTTGCTCATCGTCGGTGCCCCACGAGTAGTAAGCGAGCAGCCGCCAGTCCTCCGTCGACAGGGACTTGCCGGCAAGCGCTGACGCCAGCAGTTGACGCGCCGAAGCGCCGCCCGCGAGTCCGTATTCGAGCAATTGCATGTACTTGGCAGGCTCGACCGAGCCTTCGAGGCGCGTGACTTCGTTGCCGTCGGCCGTTAACAGCACCATGGTCGGATAGCCGCTGACGTTAAAGCGCTTGCCGAGTGCCTGCCCGCTGGGCGTGTCGCCATCGATGTAAACCGGGACGAACGCGCGCGACTTCGCGACGAACGCATCGCGCGTGAAGATGGTCGACTTGACGTGATTGCAGGGCGGACACCACTCCGCGGTCCAGAACAGGAAGACCGGCTTCTTGTCCGCGATTGCGCGGGCAAATGCGGAATCCACATCGCCGGTCGTCTTCGTGTTTACCCAGGCGATCGACGCCGGTTTCGATTTGGCAACGTCGACGTTCGGCGCCGGCTCAGGCGACTTGGTGCAAGCCGCGGCAAACACGGCGCATGCAATCGCAAAGATCCAGCTCTTTCTCATCGACATTCCTTCTGCGTCGTGCACCCGAGACGCGCAGTTTATCGCCGCAGCGCAATCGTTTTTGCCAGTGCCAGATAGTGGCTCAGCGGAGGGGTCTCGGCGTTTTCAATCTTCGCCGCGTCGTCCCACAGACGCACGCGGACCGCGCCTTCGGCGTGCGGTTGCGAAATGAACCGTTGCGCCTCGGAGTCGGTAAAAATCCCACCCTGAAGTTCGAGGCTGCGCTTTGAGTCTGCTGACAGGTTCGCCCAGTATCGCGCGCCGTTGACGGATCCCTCAGTCGAAACATGCCCGCGGGCGCAGAGGAAGCGCTTGGCGTCGACGTGCAACCGGATCGGCTGCAGCACCGCATCGTCGAACAACGGGCGCAAGAACGGCAGCGCGACGTACTCGTGCCGATCATCAATGCCACGCAATGTCGGCGTTTCGCCCTGGTCGTTGACCATGTGTCCGAGGTCGTGCAGCAACGCGGCGACGATCAGTGCAGCATCAGCACCGCTTTTTTCCGCCAGCTGCGCCGACTGCAACGCGTGCTGCAATTGAGTGACCGGTTCGCCGGCATACATACGGTCGCCCCTCGCCGCGAACAGCGGCTCGATATCATCGAAGCTAAGGGCCATTACGGCACCTCGTTCGCGGCCGGCCCCTTCGTGTTGAACAAACCCGGCTGCTGCTCTGCCATTACACGTGTCTTCGCCAACACGCCGGCCGATTCCAGAATGGGGTACGACACCGAGCAGATCAATGAATTGATCCGTTTGAAGTCCGACAGCAGATCCAAGTGCAGAGAGCTGGTTTCTACCGACTGCTGCGTGTTTTCGAACAGCCGGTGCAGATGACGGTCGGCATAGCGCAGTTCGAGCTCACGGAACGCGACCTTCTCGGCGATCAGCTGTTGCGCTGACTTCAGATCACCATTCAGGAACACCGCGACCGCTAACTGCAGATTCGACGTCAGCCGTGCGTGCAAATCGCTGATCTCGTTCATGCCTGCACCAGAGAACGACAGCTTCTGGTGGATCTTCCGTTGCGCAATGTCGAGTAGCAGGCGCTCGATGATGTCGCCGACATGTTCAAGGTTGATCGTGAATTGAATGATCTCGGTCCAGCGCCGCGCCTCGTTCGCATCGAGCGCTTCGCGGCTGACCTGCGCCAGGTAGCGCTTGATCGCCGAGTAGATACGATCGATTTCATCATCCTTGCGCCGCAGCGCTTCGACCAACGACAGGTCGTTGGTCTTCAGCACCGTCAACAAGCCGGTCAACACTTCGTGAACTGTATCGGCGAGGCCGATCGCCTCGCGCGCGGCATTGCCGAGCGCGAGCGCCGGCGTGTCGAGCGCAACCGGGTCCAGGTATTTCGGCTGGCCGACCATGTCGGTAGGTCGTGGAGCCGGCAGCCAGCGTTCCGCAATAGAGGCAAAGCGCTCAGTGAATCGGATAAACGCAATGGCCAGCACGATGTTGAACAGCAGATGAAATTGCACGACCAGTTGTTGCGGATCGTCCTGTAGTTTTATCAAATAAGGCGTGACGAACGGTAGCGCCATCACAGCGGCCGCAACGCCCGCCGCCTTGAACAGGAAATTGCCGAGCGGTACGCGGCGCGCGGTGGCGTCCGCGTTCCACGTCGTCAGCAAGGCGAGCAAGCCGCCGCCGAGATTGGCGCCGAGCACGATCGGCAGTGCGACTTCGATCGGAACTACATGAGTAGCCGACAGCGTGGCAACCAACAGCACGACCGCGAGGCTCGAATACGAAACGACGACCAGCAGCGCGCCGATCAGCACGTCGAGCAGCAAGTCGCCGGAGAGCTGCGCGAATAGCACACGGACGCCGGCGGCTTGAGTCAACGGCGCGGTGGCTGCCGTCACCATCTGCAATGCCAGGATAATCACACCGAGGCCCAGCACGATCTTGCCGATCTGCCCCGCACGCTCGTTCTTCTTCGACAGGTAAACGACGACACCTGAAACGATCAGCAACGGCGCGAGCCACGCCAGGTTCAGTGAAAAGAACTGCACCATCAGGGCGGTGCCGACGTCGGCGCCCAGCATCACCGCCAACGCCGCCGAAGTCGTGATCATTCCCTGCGCGACGAACGACGAGGCTAGCAGCGCGGTGGCGGTCGAGCTCTGCAGCAATCCGGTGACCCCGACGCCGGCGACAAAGCTGGTGGCGCGATTGCCGACGCTTCGCCGCAATACCTGTCGCAGGTTCGCGCCGTAGACACGCAAGACACCACTGCGGACGATGTGCGTGCCCCAGACGAGCAGTGCAATCGCGGCCAACAGATTCAACAAAGTTTGCGTTTCGTTTGCCTCGCTACCAGGGGAGGGAATACGTCTTGGTATTGGTGAAGCTCTTCATCGCTTCGAGAACACCTTCCTTGTATCCCAAACCCGAATCCTTGATTCCCCCGAAAGGCGTCAGTTCCAGCCGGTATCCGGGCACTTCGC
>JBDTQZ010000278.1:0-4137 GCA_039931935.1 Burkholderiaceae bacterium
AACCACCGGCAGGGCGTGCGCGCCGACCGACGCGACGGAGGTGATGTCTGCCGCCAACCCGCCAGCGCCGGACGGATCGCTGGCGTTGAACACCATCACGCAAGCGGGCAGACCGTCGTCGCTCTCGTCGTCTCCGGCCGGCTCTGAGGGGACGTCAATCGGGCTCATCTTGTGCCAAAGTAGGCAATCACAAGCATATATCGCGCCTGAAAACCAATGCCCCTCGATACAATCGTTTCATTCTAATCGAAGCCTTTTTCGCACAGTGAATGAAGCTACAACAACCTGGATGTGTCTGATTTGCGGCTGGATTTACGACGAGGCCGCGGGCGCTCCCGAACACGGGATTGCACCGGGCACGCCGTGGGCCGAGGTGCCGATGAACTGGACCTGTCCGGAATGCGGTGCGCGCAAGGAAGATTTTGAAATGGTCCAGATCTGACGCCGGCAGGCGCGGTTTTTGGGAACGATCAACACATGGGGAGCAGCAGGACGTGAACACGAGCGAATCCACATTCAAGATTCTGGTGGTGGACGACAGTAACACCATCCGGCGCAGCGCCGAGATTTTTCTGGCCAAAGGCGGCCATGAAGTGCTGCTGGCCGAAGACGGTTTCGACGCGCTGGCCAAGGTCAACGACTGGCAGCCAGACCTGATTTTTTGCGACATCCTGATGCCGCGGCTGGATGGTTACCAGACCTGCGCGATCATCAAGCGCAACGCGCGCTTTGCGGCCACCCCGGTGATCATGCTGTCGTCCAAGGACGGCGTGTTCGACCGGGCCCGCGGACGCATGGTCGGTTGTCAGGAATACCTGACCAAGCCATTCACCAAGGACCAACTGCTCGAAGCCGTGCAGCAGTTCGGCGCGGTTGCCCAGGGAGCGACGACATGACGATCCGCAAAGTGCTGATCGTGGACGATTCGAAAACCGAATTGATGCACTTGACCGGCATGCTTCAAGGCTTCGGCATGGTCGTGCGGTCTGCGCAGAGCGCGGACGAAGCAATGCGGCAACTGGCCGAAGACAAACCCGACCTGATCCTGATGGACGTAGTGATGCCGGGCAAGAACGGATTTCAGTTGACCCGCGCTATTACACGGGAACCTGCCTATGCGGACGTGCCGGTCATCATGTGCACCAGCAAGAGCGAAGAAACCGATCGCTACTGGGGTCTGCGCCAAGGCGCTCGTGACTACATTACCAAGCCTGTCGATGCGGCCGCCCTGCGCGCCAAGATCGCTGCTTTGAGTTGAACCGGCAGCCCCATCCATGGCAAATCGCGCAGCACTGCGGGAGCTACAGCACCGTCTAGCGAGCCGGCTGCAAGCCGCTCGCGGCCAGGAGCATTCGGTTTCGTGGCTGGCGGTTGAAGCGGCCGGCGAACGCTATTTATTTCCGCTGACTCAAGCCGAAGAGATCTTTTCCGCAGCGTCGGTGCAACCGGTGCCTTACGTGCAGAGCTGGTTCGTCGGCGTGGCCAATCTACGCGGCAGCCTGTTTGGCGTAGTCGATTTGGCTCGCTTCATTGGCGCTTCGGGTGGCGACGAGACACGTCGCGATATCAACGAATCAACGGCTAAAGCAAGCCTGGTCACGCTCAATGCTGCGCTCGATGTCAATTGCGCGATCCTGGTCGGTCGCCTTTCCGGTTTGCGCGGCGTCGAGTCGTTCCGTGCATCGCATCAGGCGCCGCCAGAATCTCCCGAGTATTTCGGCCATCTTTATGTCGATAGCGATGGCGTGCGGTGGCAGGAATTGAACCTGCAGTTGCTATCCCAATCGGCCCGGTTCCTCTCCATCGGTGCCTGAATTTTTTCTTGAGGTTGTGACATGTATGTAGTTGATCATTTCGGTAGACTGTTCGGCGGCAACAAGCCTCGCGTACGCGATGCCGACGCCAGTTCGCTAATGTCCGACTCGCGAGCGCACGAAGCCGCGCGGTCCGCCGAGGCGGCGCCGCCGTCGCGCACGATGTCTGTCCTCGAACCGGCAACCGAAATTTTTGGCAATCCCGCGAACAGTCCAGGGGCTGCCGTGGTCCACAACGAGCATGGCGGGGAAACCGTCGGGCTTCCGCTATTGGGCCGCCGCCCCGTCGGCGAGCATCAGCGATTGCTGGGCATCCTGCTGGCGCTGGCGCTGTTGGTGCTTGTGGTCGTGGCCGGCCTTGCACTGCGCGACGGCGAAAAGCTGGCCCAGCAATTGGCGGTGACCGGCAACGCGCAGATGCAGTCGCAGCGCCTGGCGAAATCGGCCTCCCAGGCGCTGGTTGGCAATAAGCAGGCTTTCCCTGAGGTCAAGGAAAGCGCCGATGCGCTTGCGCGCAACGTCAACGGGCTAAAGGACGGCAACGAAGCCCTGCGTCTGACCGCACTGGGCTCCGCCTACCAGGTCGAACTCGACAAAATCATGCCTCAGGTCCAGCGCGCCGAGCGCAATTCGAAGCTGATTCTCGCGCAGCAATCCGCGCTGACTCAAATGGGCGAGTCTCTGCGCAGCGTCAACCGCGCGTCCTCCGAACTGCTTGAGCTGGCCGAAGCGGTGTCCGCCGCCAAAGTGCAGCAGGGCGCGTCCGCTGCCGAGATTTCGGCCGCTGCTCAACTCGTCATGCTGACCCAGCGCATCGGCAAGTCCGCCAGCGAATTCCAGAGCACCGAGGGCGTCAACCCTGAAGCCGTGTTCCTGCTCGGCAAAGATCTGAATACGTTCAAGGCATTGTCCGATGGCTTGCTCAACGGTAGCCAGGAGCTTCGTCTTGCGCTGGCGCGCGATCCGTCGACACGCGAGAGCCTGATCGCGCTTTCCAAGCTGTTCAAGGATACCGACGCCAAGGCGCGCTCCGTGCTGTCGAACCTGCAGGGCCTGATCGCCGCGCGTGAAGCGCAATCTTCGATCGTTGCCGACAGCGACTCGCTGCGCCGGGGCATGGAAGAATTGCAATCACGCCTGTCGTCGCAAACCAGTCTCGACCCAGGCCGGCTATTGGCGCTGGCCGTCGCGGCCCTGGTCGCGCTGCTGTGTGCCGCGGGCCTGGCTCGTATTCAATTGCTGGACAGCCGGCAACGCCAGTCGATCGCCGAGCTGCGCATGGTCGAGGCCGCACAAATGGAGCAGGAAGCCAAGCGCGTCAACGACGCCAACCAGGCTGCAATCTTGCGATTGATGAATGAACTGCAGACGGTTGCCGAAGGCGACCTGACGCAAGAAGCCACCGTGACGGAGGACATCACCGGCGCCATCGCCGACTCAGTGAACTACACGGTCGAGGAACTGCGCCTGCTGGTCGGAAACGTTCAGAAGACGGCAACTCGAGTGGCCCACACCACGGCACAGGTTGACAGTACCTCGACTGAATTGCTGGCCGCGTCCACCGAACAGTTGCGCGAGATTCGCGATACTGGACAGTCGGTGCTTGACATGGCAGCCCGCATCAACGACGTGTCTACCCAGGCACAGGAATCGGCCGCGGTGGCGCGTCAGTCGTTGGAGGCGGCCGACTCTGGCCTGAAAGCAGTGCAGAACGCGATCGGCGGAATGAACGCGATCCGCGACCAGATTCAGGATACTTCCAAGCGAATCAAGCGCCTGGGCGAATCGTCGCAGGAGATCGGCGAAATCACCGAACTGATTTCCGACATTACCGAGCAGACCAACGTACTCGCGCTGAACGCCGCGATCCAGGCCGCATCGGCTGGCGAGGCAGGCCGGGGCTTCTCGGTCGTCGCCGAAGAAGTGCAGCGGTTGGCGGAACGTTCGGCCGACGCGACGCGGCAGATTTCGGCGCTGGTCAAGGCGATTCAGACCGACACGCAAGATGCGGTCGCCGCCATGGAGCGGTCGACCCAGGGCGTGGTCGAGGGCGCAAGGCTGTCCGACAGCGCAGGCACCGCCCTCACGGCCATCGACCGCGTGTCGCGCCGTTTGGCCGACCTGATCGGCGACATCTCAAGTTCGGCCTACCACGAGGCCGAACTGGCCAACGTCGCAGCCGGCAACATTGAACATATTTTCGCGGTGACCGAGCAGACCAGCGAGGGCACGCGCTCGACCGCGCAGCAGGTACGCGAGCTTTCGCGCATGGCAGAAGAACTGCGCCAGTCGGTGTCGCGGTTCAAGATCGCCTGACAAGAAA
>JBDTQZ010000279.1:0-4134 GCA_039931935.1 Burkholderiaceae bacterium
CCTGACGACGACCATGTCGATCGTTGCCGGCGCGGTCTTCGGACTGGCGCTTTACGTGGTGAACTTTTATGGCTTTACCACGCTGTTTCCGTGGTTTGCGATGGCGCGCGGCGGTCTCAGCATCTTTGTGCATCTGGTGTTCGGCATCGTGGCGGCTTGGCTATACAAGGAGATGCAACGGCGCAAGGTCGTGCCGATAGCGCCCTGAGGTTTTTTGCATCACAGTGCCGGCCGACACTGCATGCCATGCGCCGCCGGCCATCGGCGGCGCACATGCGCGCGGGCGCGGTGCGCAAGGACTCCACCGTGGTTACACGTAATGCCGAGCCGGCCGCACACGACAGCCAGATCGAGCTCGAGCACCTCGCGCAGCTCGAACATCATGCGCGTGCGCTCCGGCAGATCGCGCAGGCATGCACGAAGCGTCGTCCAGAACCACAGCGTTTGCCGCTGCGCGTCGATCTGCTCCGCCGGGTCGCGTGCCGGCTGCGCATCGGAAGATTCCGGCGCCCCGTCGATCGCCGCCTGCAGCGCCTCCGGTGCATGCGGCAGCTCACGCCCGTGCGCGCGATACACATCAATCGTCTTGTGCCGCAACACCGCGTGCGCGTAGGTATCGAGCTCGGCTGTGCCGCGGTAGCGCTCGATCGCGCCGAGCAGCGCCAGCAACGTTTCCTGTGTTGCGTCCTCCGCGTCGGCTTCGCTTAGGCTTCGTAGCGCATAACGCAGCAACCGGGTGCGGAGCGCGGCAATGGCCGCCGGATCGCTCAACAGCTCGCGCGCGCTGCTGCACCTGCTGGAGTTCACGGTTGTTCCCACGAGTTCATGCTGCAAGCACCGTAGCGGCGACGTATCACGAAAGTCTCACGAAACCGCGGCGACGCGATCAAATCGGCATGACGATTCGACGGCGTTGATCTGTAAGCTCGCTCTTGAAGAAGCGACTCAAACGTGCCCATGCTGCGGACGCTGCTTATCGTTGAAGACCAGCACGATCTGGCCGAACTGGTCGCATTGCACCTATCCGATCTGGCGCAGCGCATTCATTTGTGCAACGACGGCACCGAGGCGCTGCGTATCGCCGCGTCCAACCCGCCCGATTTGGTCGTTCTCGATCTGGGCCTGCCCGGCCTCGACGGGCTGGAAGTGTGCCGCCGCTTGCGCGCATCGCCGCGTTATGTGCCGATACTGATGCTGACCGCGCGGTCGAGCGATGCCGAGCGCGTGCTGGGCCTCGAGCTCGGTGCCGACGATTACCTGGTGAAGCCGTTCAACGTGATGGAGTTGGTCGCGCGCGCGAAAGCAATCGTGCGCCGCATGGAAGCCATGGACAACGGCGGCGCTGAATCGGCCGTCTGCAGCGGCGCGCTGCGAATCGATCCTGCCGCACGCCGCGTGCTGCTCGACGGCGCGCAGATCGAATTGACCGCGCGCGAGTTCGACTTGCTGCTGCATTTCGCACGGCATCCAGGCCGCGTGTTCACGCGCGAACAGCTGCTCGACACCGTGTGGGGCGGCGCGCACGGCGGTTATGCGCACACCGTGAACTCGCACATCAACCGGCTGCGCGCCAAGATCGAAGCTGATGCCGCCGATCCGCGCTGGATTCAGACCGTGTGGGGCGTCGGTTACCGCTTTGCGGCCGCAGGCGGATGATGTTCGAGCGAATTCGCTCGCAATTGCATTGGCGCTTGTCACTTGTGCTGATGGCGTTGTTCGTCGTGTTCGCGCTGCTGGCCGGCATGATCCTGCGCCAGTTCAGCATCAGCTACGAGCAGGAAGTCGCGCAGCGCATGAACATCGACGTGGCCATGTACATCGCGCGCCAGCAAACGTTGACGGCGTCGCCCATGCCCGACAGCGGCGCGCTGGCGGAGCTGTTTCGCTACGTGATGATCGTGAACCCGGCGATCGACGTTTATCTGCTCGACACCGAAGGCCGTGTGCAGGGATACGACCCCGGGCGCGGGCCGTTGATACGGCAGCAAGTGCCGCTCGACCCGGTGTACTCATTCCTGCGAGGCGCGGACCCGCTGCCGATTCGGGGCGCCGACCCGCGCAACGCGGCGGATGCCGTTTTCTCGGCCGCGGCGGTGGGGGATCCGGCGCGGCCGACCGGTTACGTCTACGCAGTGCTGAGTCGTGCCGCGCCGAGCGAAGCGGCGATCAGTCAAGGAAGCTTCGGCCTGTCGGCGGCGCTGTTGTCGTTTGCGATTGCCGTGCTGTTTCTCGGCGTCACCGGCGTATTGCTGTTTCGTTCGCTGACTGGACGCCTGCGGCAGCTCGCACAGCGCGTCGATCAGTTCGAAGCAGGTCGCTTTACCGCGCCGCAGACTCCGCCAACAACCTTGCGCGGCGGCGACGAGCTGGCGCGGTTACAGCAGGCGTTCGAAACAATGGCCGCGAAAATCGCGGCGCAGTTTGCGCAGATCGAATCGATCGACCTTTCCCGGCGCGAGGCAGTGCTGAACGCATCGCACGACCTACGAACGCCGCTGGCCGCGCTGCAGGGTTATTTGCAGACGCTGCAAATCAAGGCCGATGTTCTAGGCGCCGAGCAGCGCGCGTCGTACCTAGCGATCGCGCAGCGGCACGCCGCGCGTATCAGCGTGCTGGTCGAACAGATGTTCGCGCTCGCCAAGCTTGACGCGCCCGAAACGGCGCCGAAATGCGAAGCGTTTTCGCTGGCAGAGCTGGCGGGCGATATCGTTCAGAAGTACCGACTGCGCGCCACCGAGCAGGGCGTCATGCTGACTGCCGCGGTCGATGCCGGAGCGCCGCCGATGTGGGCCGATATCGGCATGATCGAGCGGCTAGTCGAAAATCTGGTCGATAACGCGCTGAAGTTCACTCCGAGCGGGGGCACGGTGCGCGTCGAAGTGCGCGCCGATGGCGCCGGTGCGAACGAGTTAAGCGTCGCCGACACCGGGCGCGGAATTGCCGACGATGATCTGCCGCACATCTTCAAGCGCTTCGAGCGCGGCGGCGTGGCGGCGCGCGGCGACGTGGCGTTCGCGGGCTCGGGACTCGGATTGGCGATCGCGCAGCGCATTGTCGACTTACACGCAGCCACGCTTGATGTCGCCAGCCGGGCCGGCGAAGGAACACGCTTCACCGTGCGTTTCCCGCTGCGGCCGGCTGATTCACTGGCGCGCGCCACCGCAACCTCGGATTCACTTGACTAGCCGCGTCGCCGGATATTGCGAGTACCAACCGAACCAGAATGCGCGGTGCGCCGGCATGCGAGCGAGCTTTTGGCCGCCCGGACCGACCAGACCGTCTTCGGCCACCTTCCACGCACGCCCCTGGCGGTCGCGCGCGCCGGCATCGCCGTCCCAGCTGGCGAAAGTGACACCACCCACAGCGTATACGCGGTTAGCGCCGCTCTTGTCGGTCAACACGACGAACGCATCGCGCCCGATACGGTCGTGATACACGGGCATCTTGGCAAGAAACGCCGCGTCGATCGCCAGCTGTTCTTCGGGCGGCCCGGTGCTGCGTAACGCCATTACTTCAGCTTTGTTCAGCAGCCGGTCGTCGACCTTGGGCACATTGAACATCAGGCGATCGGTGGCGAAGTATTCGCGGTACGCCGCGCCCTCGCCGTAGTCGCGCTGATGGCCGGTGTCGAGCGACAGCACCAGTGTGTCCGGATGCCGGCGCCGCCATTCTTGCCATGTGGTCGTCACCACGTGCAGCGTCTTCAGCTCGATGCCCTGCCCGACCAGCGGGCCGACCACCGGCGTGCCGCTCAGCGTCGACCATAGCGATTGCGTCGCATGGTCATACATCAGCTTGTTCGATCGATACAAGAAGCCGCTGGTACCGAGCTCGTGATGCACGCCGTTGACCGTCGCGTCGTACACGATCATCGAGCCGCACAAAGTGCAGTACACGCCGTTGACTTCGAGCCCGCCGATCCTGTCCTTGACCATTTCATGCCAGGCCAGAATCCGCTTCGGATACGCGCGCGCGTCGCCATTTAAGGCCACGCCGAACACGACGTTGTCGTCGTCCAGATAGGTCGCTTCGCCGGCACGAATCATCTTCGGATTTTTCAGCGGCGGAATGCCGTCTCTCCGCACGCCGCCCCGGTGCGCCATGCTGGCCACCGAAAAACCCTGCGGCACGGCA
>JBDTQZ010000280.1:0-4131 GCA_039931935.1 Burkholderiaceae bacterium
GCGTGAGCTTGAGACCAGCTCTGATAACGCGGCGATCGTCGCCGCAATCATCGCGATGAGTAAGAGTCTGAAGCTGCGCGTTGTCGCGGAAGGTGTCGAGACGCAGGGACAGATGACGCGGCTGTTCGATCAGGGCTGCCAGCTGATGCAAGGCTTTTTGTTCTCGCCTGCGGTGCCCGGCGACGATTTTCCGGCGATGCTGAAGGCGTCCACCAGTCAGTCGCATTGGCGCATCGACTTCGGCCCACGCGCGCGCAACAAGAGTGCGAGTGAGGGCCGCGACAGTTCCGACAGCCATTCCAACGGCCAGCACTTCGGCGCGCTCGACTCCGAAGTCGTAGGTCCTCCGCGCCCAAGCGCTGAGCAGCAATCACCGGCGCGCGAAGTTGAACAGAGTGGCGAACAGCCGAATCAAAAGGATCGTGCGTTGCGTTGGGCGAATCGGTTCATCGGTCGCGACGGTTAGCTTCCGTATGCAGCAGCGGCTGACTCAGCTGCGCCGGTCGCCGATGCGGTCGCTATTCCACCAACCCGTTCTTGATCGCGTAATGCGTGAGCTCGGCATTGCTGCCCATCGCCATTTTTTCAAGGATGCGCGCGCGATAGACGCTGACGGTCTTCGGGCTTAGCGCCAACTCTTCGGCGATTTCGGATAGTCGCTTGCCCGATGCGATCAGCTTCAACGTTTGAAATTCGCGATCGGACAGTTTTTCGTGCGGCGCGCCGTCGGCTTCGGGCGTGTTCAAGTTTTCGATCAGCGCCTGTGCGATCTCCGGTGTGACGTACTTGCGGCCGGACACCACCTGCGCCAGCGCCTCCAACAGTTTTTCCGGCGCGCTCGCCTTGTTCAAGTAGCCGAACGCACCGGCGCGAAAGGCGCGGACGGCGTATTGATCTTCGGGATACATGCTGACGATCAAGACTTTCAACTTCGGGTGTTCGTCGCGCAGCGCTTTCAGGATATCGATACCATTTTTTCCTGGAAGGCCGACATCCATTACCAGCACATCGGGCTCGCCGTGCTTCTTAAGTTCGTTGCGCAGGCCCGCGTAATCGGACGCCTCGGCGATGATCTGCACCTCTGGATGCTCGCAAAGGACTTGCACGATACCGCGCCGGACGATCGCGTGGTCGTCGACTACGAACAATCTAATCGCCATCGCTCCTCCTTTCGGCGGCTCCGTGGCTGGATCGACCCGGCACCGTCGGAATTGCGAACATCACCGTCGTGCCGCGCCCTTGCGATGAAGACACTTCTGCCCAACCCCCGAGCCCGCGCGCTCGCTCGATCACTCCACTGACGCCAAATCCCGGTGTAACTTCCAGGCTGCTCGTGTGAAACCCTTCTCCATCGTCATCGACCTCGAGGGTGACTTCGTCGCCGAGCGCGAACAGCTGCATGTGTACGCGCTTGGCGCGCGCGTGTTTGCGAATGTTCGTCAGCGCCTCCTGCGCCACGCGGTACACCGCGGCTGCGCGGTCAGGCGCAATCTCGAACTCTTCGCGGTTGGCCTGGAAGTCGACTTCTATTCCGCTGCGCTCCGCAAACCCGCGTACCAGCCACTCGAGCGCGGCGACGAGTCCGGCGTCGAGCACTGCCGGCCGCAGCGCGTGTTGAATCCGGTGGCTGGCGACAACGGCGGATTCGAGCAATTGCGAAATCGCATCCAACTGCGGCCGTACGCTGGCGTCGGGCAAGGCGCGCGCGAGCCGAGCCAGTTCAAATTTCAGCGCAGTCAGCGCGCCGCCGATATCGTCGTGAATTTCCTGCGCGATGGCGCGTCGCTCGTCCTCCTTAGCGCTTTCAAGATGCTGAGTCAGCGCGTGCAGTTTGCCTTCGCTCTGTGCCAGCGCCGCGACCGCAGTGCGCGCGTCGCGCCGGGCATTGGCGGCCTGCAGGCTGTGTTGCAGCGCCGAGGCGATACGAAACATGCGCGTTTTGAGCACGAAGTCGTCCGCGCCTGCGTGCAACGTCGCTACCGCGAGATCCTCGGACATTTCGCCCGACAACACGATTACCGGAATGTCGGCGTCGATACTCTTGGCGACCGTCAGCGATGCGAACGAGTCGAAGCGTGGCAGGTTGTGATCCGTGATAACCGCGTCGACGCGACCCTTGGCAAATGCATCGCGCATTCCGGCCTCGTCTTCAACTCGCGTGGTGCGTGGCTTTAGTCCCTCTCGCGATAACATCGCAAGCAACAGTTCGTAGTCGAGCTCGGAATCCTCGACGACGACCAGGTTCAACGGTGGGCTATCTTTCATGTTGGCGAGCATTTTGGCGGATTTAGCCCGCCGTGTATTGAATCCAGTCCGGCTTGCGTAAAATTGCGCTGCAAAGTCCGCTGGATGATCGCTGGCAGCAATTGCTGCGAGAGGTAACGTCCGGACTCCGCAGAGCAACGTAGCAGGTAACTCCTGCCCACCGTGAGGTGAGGATTAGAGCAACAGAGACGAACCGATTAAGTTCGGGTGAAACGGGCAATCTCTACGTGGAGCAACACCGAATAGGCGGCCGATGATCTTGCTCGGGGAGGCCGCGGGTAGGTGGCTTGAGCCGGCGAGCGATCGCCGGCCTAGAGGAATGATCGTCACGGCGTTCTAGTGGCAACACGGAGCACCGCACAGAATCCGGCGCACAGGCGGACTTTGCGCTTCATTCAATGACTCGATGAGCGTCGATCGCAAACCGGTAGTGGTCATTATCGGAGCCGGCTTCGGGGGGCTCGCCGCCGCGCGTGGCTTGCGCGATGCCCAGGTGGAATTGATCGTGATTGATCGCGCCAATCACCATACGTTCCAGCCGCTGCTCTATCAGGTGGCCACGGCTGGATTGTCCGCGCCGCAAATCGCCTCGCCGATCCGGCACATTCTGCGGTCGCAGAAAAATGCCCGCGTGCTACTGGCCGAGGCCATCGCGATCGACACTGCAGCCAAGCGGGTTGTGCTCGCCGATGGCGAGATCGAATTCGATTACCTGATCGTTGCAGCGGGACTGACGCATTCGTACTTCGGCCACAGCGCGTGGGAGCAGCATGCACCGGGACTGAAAACGCTCGACGACGCACTAGAGATTCGACGTCGCATCCTAATTGCGTTCGAACGCGCTGAACGTGAACCTGACACCGAGAAGCGCGCAGCGTGGCTAACCTTTGTCGTCATCGGAGGGGGACCCACGGGTGTCGAACTCGCAGGCACGCTCGCCGAGATCGCCCGGCATACGCTGACTGACGAGTTCCGAACGATCGATCCCGCTCGGGCGCGGGTGCTGCTGCTCGAAGGCGGTACGCGCATCTTGAACACGTATCCGGAAGTGTTGTCGACAAAAGCAGCGCGACAGCTACAAAAGCTTGGTGTCGAGGTGCGTGTCGGCGCCTTTGTCAGCGACGTCGACGAGAGTGGCGTCACGATAAACGTGGGCGCGCACAACAGTGAGCGAATAAGCGCACGCACTGTGCTGTGGGCCGCTGGCGTACAGGCAACTGCGCTCGCTCAGAGCTTGCCGGGCCCGCACGACAGATCGGGCCGAGTACTGGTGACGCCAACGCTGCAGGTGGCTGACGAGGATTCGATATTTGTGATCGGCGACTTGGCGTCTGTTACACAGGAGGGCAAGCCGGTGCCCGGAGTTGCGTACGCGGCGAAGCAAATGGGCACGTACGTAGCGCGCGCGATATCACAACGTGTACAACGCAACGGCCAACTCACGCCAAGTGTTGCTCCGTTTCGTTATCGCGATCGCGGATCGCTCGCGACGATCGGGCGTAAGGCAGCAGTCGCTGTGTTCCCCAGCGGGATTCGTTTGTCAGGACTGATTGCGTGGTGGACATGGCTTCTGGTGCACATTTTTTTCCTGATAGGTTTTCGCAATCGCATCACGACGATGGTCGATTGGATGCTGGCGTACATCACGCACCAGCGGCACGCACGTCTTATTTTTGCGGATACGGCGACGCGGGACGCTGCCCAGCGACGCTCGTGAGACTCCACTTGCACAGGGCAGGCTATCCCTTTCTTTTCCAACGCAATTCGCGTTTTGAGCTTGCCGGCAACAAGTCCTTCTAAGTCATTGTGAACATTAAAAAATCCCCGTAATTCCCTTGACCGCTTGTTCGGCGAGGCCGTACAGTC
>JBDTQZ010000281.1:0-4088 GCA_039931935.1 Burkholderiaceae bacterium
ACGAAGATGCAGGTATTGGCATCCTCTCTGCCAATCTGGGCTGGGCGGACTATCTGTTGACACGTGAAGGAGCTACCGCAGGCGATCCTGCAGCGCAGTTCCAGCGGTCGATCAAAGAGGAGCCGGACAATGTCTATGCCCACGCGATGTGGGCCCAACATCTGTGGTGGTTTCCCGATCGAGACGCGGAAGCGCGGCAGCACTTCGAGAGGGCCGTTGCCAGCGGTCGCGAGCGCGAGTTCGTCCGTTCGATGCAATTCGGCGGCAGCCTGTCGCGAGCGAAGCTGGTGCCTTATGCGGTCTTCGTAGCCAACGATATGCGGCTCTCGGGCGAAACGATGACCGATCCGTATCGGAATCGTCTGTGGAGCGCGGCTTACCAGCCGTATCTGTTCGCGATCGATGATCGTTCAAACTTCCTTGCGATCCTGCCGCCGGAGATGCACCTGGCCACCTTTGACTGGCTGTTTCCGCGGTCGGCCATGCGTCCCGGCGACATCCCCGTGTGGCGCTATGCGCACGCGGTGCTGCTGGCGAACGCGGGCCAGACAGCAAGAGCGCGTACTGAGCTGGAAGCACTGCTAAGGGACCTGAATACCGACAAGGTCGACGGCCGCATCGTCGATCAGACGCGCCGCATGCTGGCCGAGTTGTCCCCGGCGCTGAAGCGGAGCGCTGTCCGCCGCTAGTTCTGCCCCTGCAACGAGTTCAAGCGATTTGGCTACTCTGGCAGCGCTCCGAACAGGAACATAGCCTCGGTCAATGGTCCCGGCCGGCCCAGCGTGACCGTGCTCGAGCCACACTTCATATCCGCCTGCCCCTTTGCGACGACATCGAACCGATTCTGCACAGTCACGGGCACCCATTTGATCTTCAGTTCGCTCAGTCCAAGCTGGCGCTCAATCGCACCCGCCACACGGCGGCATATGTCGACGGTATATCCGGTCGCCTGCTTCTTGTCGTCTTCAAACGAGAATGGCGCCGCGTCGGTCCGGTGGGCAATCGCGATCGATCGAGTCTCCTGAATCTTCTTCAGGCGCCCGTCTAACGCAGGGGCGCTCTGAGCCAACGACATCGAAGGCAGCAATTGCAGAGCGGCGAGAGCAACAGCGAGTAGCTTCATGGTCACCTGTCTGTTCTTCATTAGTGAAATGAACTGCGCATCGTGTTGGCGTTTGCCCCAACGCGCGTGGCGTCGCGCAGACGGAATCCGGCCCGGGTCAGACCTGAAGAAACATACGACGGATATCGCCATCTTGACAAATCTGGACACGATGGAAACCGCTGCCCACGGCGATCGCACTTGGGCAAGGTCACGGAGGGATATGCGTTGAAGAAATCCGACTGGATCATCAGCGCCGGCTGACACCGTGCTCTCGGCGAGCGAAGGAAGCCGTGCGCGAGGATGCCGCACTCGAGGAACACGTCGAACTCGTCCTTGACGAATTGCGGCAGGCCGGCGCTGGTGTTCCGCTCGACCTCGGCGAAGAAGGTCTGCGCGTGCTGCTGCACCAGGCGATACAGCACCGTCTGCTCGGGCCGTTGCGCTCGTAGCGCAGCGCACCGCCTGCGGTCTCGACCAACCTCGGCAGCGCAGGAGCCATGCGGCGCACCGATATGCTATATATTTGCGCAACGCGTCGAACCCGGCCGACGGCGGCGGTGAATTGTCGAGAATCGACGTCATGGGGCTTGCGGCTCGCATTTCAGCACTGGCCTCATGCCTTCTCGTGTGGGTCGGCGCAGCCGCTCAAACCGTGCCGCAGGCGCCGGGCGGCGAGCCGAGCGCCGAGCCGTTTGGGACGGCTGCAAAGCCGTTCTGGCGCCTCGCCCTCTCCCCCTACACGCTTCACTTCTCGAACGACAGCCATCATCGATCGGTCTACATGGTCGGCGCCGAGCGTCAGCGACCCGACGGTTACCTGCTGGGCGCAGCCTACTTCAGGAATTCCTTCGGAGAACCGGGCGCTTACGCCTTCGTCGGCCAACGGATCGACCACTGGCACGGCGGACGGCTCTACCTCTACTGGTCGGCAGGCGTGCTCTACGGCTACAAGGGCGAGTACGCGCACAAGGTGCCGCTCAACGTCCACGGCTTCTCGCCCGCGGCGCTGGGAGGCATCGGCTGGCAGCTCACGCGCGAGCTGTCGACACAGGTCAACCTGCTGGGCACGTCGGGCCTGATGTTCCAGCTCTCGGTCGACCTGCGTTGACGGTCGCCATGACCGACCTCTCGCTCGCCCGCCACATCGGCGCCATCCTGAGCGCGCCGTGGCGATCGCCCTCGAGGCATTTGACGCAAAGGATTCAACGATGATTAGCTTGAGTTCAACGCAGGGCGATGTCTCGTTCTCTCTCATAGCTGGCGTCTCTCTGCCACCGGATGAGGATCTGTTAACCGTCGCAAAGGTCACTGGCAGGTCCGTGGCCTTCGGAGGACCGGAACCGCTAGCGTAGCCTCAAAGCAGTCAAGCTGGTCGTGATGACGGTCGATGGATTGTCCGTTACTCAGATTCCGCTTTGACGGTCGCGGCCATCTCATTAACTTCGCCAAGAAATTTCGTTAACTCTGACGGCCTACAAGTCCGTCAACGACTAAACGTCGATATTGCTGGCCGCTAGCGCGTTGGACTCGATGAATTGCCGGCGCGGCTCGACCTCGTCGCCCATCAACGTGGTGAATATCTGATCGGCGCCGATCGCGTCGTCGATCTGCACCTTGAGCATGCGGCGTACAGCGGGATCCATCGTCGTTTCCCACAACTGCGATGGGTTCATCTCGCCGAGACCTTTGTAGCGCTGGCGTGTAACCCCGCCCTCGGCTTCGCGCATCAGCCAGTCGACTGCTTCACCAAAGCTCGCCACGGTTGCCTGCTTTTCCTTGTCGCCCACGCCGCGCACGATGCGCGCGCCGGCTCCAAGCATTCCTTTGAACGTGCGAGCGGCCGCCGACAGCGTCGCATAGTCGGCACCATGTACGAAGTCGGCGTCGATCGCGCTCAGTTTCACATTGCCGTGATGACGGCGCTCGATGCGAAGCCGGTGCTTGTCGGTCACCGAGTCGTGTTGTGCGTACACATGCACCGTCGAGTTGCCGAGCGCCGCGATCACGCGCAGCGCTGAGGCCTCAGCGCTGGCGGCATCGTCCAGATCAAGCTCGGTGCCGGCCAACAGCGATTGAAGCGCGGGGCGGTCCATCACTCGGGCCAGGCGATCGATCACGGCACTGGCGACCAGATACTGGCGTGCCAGCGCTTCGAGCGCTTCGCCTTCAATCGGCGCGGCGCCTTCGGCAGGAACCAGCTTCGCGTCTTTCAAGGCCAGCGTCACGATGTATTGCGCGAGCTCGTGATCGTCCTTGATGTAGCGCTCGTCCTTGCCGTGCTTGATCCGGTACAGCGGCGGCTGCGCAATATAGATGTGCCCCTGCTCGACCAGCAGCGGCATCTGCCGATAGAACAAGGTCAGCAGCAGCGTACGGATGTGCGCGCCGTCGACGTCGGCGTCGGTCATGATGATGATGCGGTGATAGCGCAGCTTGTCGTGCGAAAAGGCGTCCTTATCGTCGTCCTTGCCGCCCGGCTGGCCGATGCCGGCGCCTAGCGCCGTGATCAGCGTGGCGATGGCCTCCGACGACAGGAGCTTTTCGAAACGTGCGCGCTCGACGTTCAGGATCTTGCCGCGCAGCGGCAGGATCGCCTGGAACTTGCGATCGCGGCCCTGCTTGGCGGAGCCGCCGGCGGAATCTCCCTCGACCAGGTACAGCTCGCACAGTGCCGGGTCCTTCTCCTGGCAGTCGGCCAGCTTGCCCGGCAGGCCCAGGCCGTCCAGCACGCCCTTGCGGCGCGTCAGCTCGCGCGCCTTGCGCGCGGCTTCGCGGGCGCGCGCGGCGTCGACGATCTTGCCGCAGATGATCTTGGCGTCCAGCGGGTTCTCCAGCAGCCAGTCGGTGAGCAGCTTGCTGACGATCTCTTCGACCGGCCCGCGCACTTCGCTGCTGACGAGCTTGTCCTTGGTCTGGCTGCTGAATTTGGGCTCGGGCACCTTGACGCTGACGACGCAGGCCAGGCCTTCGCGCATGTCGTCGC
>JBDTQZ010000282.1:0-4079 GCA_039931935.1 Burkholderiaceae bacterium
CGCCGAACCACACATTTAACCGTCTGATTTGAGCGGCGCTTCGTGCGAGGCTCAAACGTCTGCTTGTGGGCCGAAAGCCGAATCCGTTGCGTCGACCGGTTGATTCCGCAGTCAACAGCGGTCTCCCGAGAAGATGACCGTGATGGCGGCCAACAAAACAGACTTACCCAGGCACTGGTTGCCGGTCAACTGCCGCTGAACGGGCTCAACGCCGGCATCGAGCAACGGATCAGCGCCGCACCTCGGCGCGGCACTTTTCACGCAGCTGACAGGCGCGGCGTCACTCATACCGTTCTTCTGACTCGCGCTTCAAATGCTGTATCTCGATATTGATGCCCGAGTGGTCTGAACCTATCCAAGCACTTCCCTCCTGAACCGTGCACGACAGTCGCATCGAGCGCTGCGCCAACGCGGCGAGTTGCGATGTTTCATCGGCCGAGACCGCGACCACCTCGAGATTGCGGTTGCGGGCGAGTGCTTCAGCGTTCTGCTGCCACCACATGTCGAGCTTTCGACCCCCATAGGCCAGTACTACGACACGACCAGCACGCCCACACGCTTTGCGAACGGACCGCTCATCGGGCAGCCCGACATCGATCCACAGAGCGATAGCGCCAGTGGGATCCCTCTGCCACAGATCGGGCTCGTCGTCCGTCGATATTCCGCGCCCAAACTTAAGGTCTTCATGCGCGTGCAGTGCGAACGCCAGCAAACGTGTCATCAGTCGTTCTTCGGTTTCCGACGGATGGCGCGCCAGCGAGAGGACATGGTCGGCGTAATAACCTCTCGCGATGTCAGCGATGGAAAGCTCAGCCTTATAAATCGTGGAACCGAGTGCCATTGGATCAGCGGTCAGCGAGCAGGCGAGTGGCAGTGCATTATGCGAGTGCGCGGGCGCAGTCGCTCCGAGCGGCGCTACATTGCCGTCATCTTCCATCTGAGGCTTGACCCATGAACGCATGTAGCGCTCTTTGCGGCAGTGTGGGATGTGCACTGACGTGGGCTGATGCTCACGCGACGGCCATCGTGGCGATAGTCGCAGTCGCATTCACGTTTTGGCAGATTCGCGTTGGGCGTGAACACAATAGGCTTTCGGTTCGGCCCCGGCTGGTGATCTGGCTGGACTCTGCAACGGACACAAGTGGTCACCATACGACGACCGTGATTGCCAAGAACCTGGGTCTTGGTCCCGCCTACGTGACGAAGATCGAGTACCTATTCAAAGGCGTGCCGGTAAACATTCGCAACACGGATGCCGTGCAGAGAGCTATGCATTCAGCATTTGGAGCGAGGTGGGCGAAGGCCTGGCCACTCGTAGATCTTCGCGGCGTGCTTCCGATTCCAAAAGATGGAGAACTGCCATTGCTAAAGATAGAGACTGACTCGTCCACCGGTTCGCCGAGCGGCGACTTGGAGAAGCTAAGAGAGCTTTTTAAGACCGTCATTGAATATCTATCGCCGTACGAAGAAGTGCTGAAGGTTGCAGGAAGCGCAGCGAGCCCAGGTATGCCCCATGTGCGAAGTAACGCCTAGATTCGAATTGCGCGCCCTATGATCTCGGCATGACTTCGCTTCTTTCGTCACAGGGCCCGCTTCCAGACGTGGGACGTGCGACGCTTACATGGTTCGTCGGTTGGTGGCGGATCATTCATTTTGGTGCGCTGATCTTTGTGCTGGCACTTTCGCCGTCAAGTTATGCGGGGCCGAACCGATCGGCGCTGGCGCGACACATCTACCTGGGCACTGCGCCCATTCTGCTTTGGTTCATCGTGCTGTCTTCGTTGATCAGCCTGGTGATCATTCGCATCGTCGTCGTGACGGCGGTCAGCTATGGCCTGTCGCAATACGCGCTGGAGATGGTCGTGCGCGTGCCGGTACTCGAATTGATTCCGCTGACCGCTGCCGTATTCGCCGCTCTGCAGTGTGCGCTGCCCAATGCGGCGGAGCTCTCCGAAATGCGCACGCGCGGTGAATTCGATGCGCATGCGCAGCACGGTGTTGACCCGCTGCAGCGGGAAGTGCTGCCGCGCGTGGCGTCGGCCATGTTTTCCACGCTGATGCTGGCTACCGTCAGCTGTGTGGTCACGGCGGTGCTGGCGTACGTCTCGGTCTACGGCTTTACGACTGGCGCGTTCGGGGGCTACACGCGCACGTTTGGACACGTCTTCAATCCCGCGGTGTCGATGATCTTCGCTCTGAAGTCGTTTTTCTTCGCCCTCGCTGTCGCGCTGATTCCGGTCGCTTCGGTTCTTTACGATCGCCCCGGCGCACGATTGCGAACCAGTGTGGAGCTGCAGAGCGTGCTTCGTCTTTTCGTCGTGATCCTGCTGATCGAAGTAGCGTCGCTTGTCGGCAACTACTACTGAGACCGCGCGAGCGTGCCGTGAAAGCAGAACCTTCAGCAGCGCCACCAGCCGCGAACCTGGAGTTCAAGGCGGCGTTGCTGCTTACGCTGCTGTTCCTTCTTGTCGCTGGCGCGGTCGTGTATCTGCTGTACGCACGTGGCGCGTTCGAGGAGACGCAGCGGCTCGTGCTGATAGCGGACGACTCCGAAGGCGTGACAGTCGGCATGGACCTCACGTTTTCCGGATTTCCGATAGGGCGCGTACGGCGTATCGAACTGGCCGAAGATGGAGTCACGCGCATCATCATCGATGTGCCGCGCAAGGACGCACGCTGGCTGCGCGTATCCAGCGTGTTCACACTCACGCGTGGCCTGCTGGGTAACACCGCGCTAAAGGCGTTCAGCGGCATTCTGTCCGATCCGCCGCTTCCAGATGGTGCCGAACGCAAAGTCCTCGTGGGCGATGCGACCGCCGAGATTCCGCGTCTCGTAGCCGACATGCGTGAGCTTGTTAGCAATCTGAGGGCGCTAAGCGCGCAGGACTCATCACTCGCTGCGAGTCTCGGCAACGTGCGCGACCTCACCGAAAAATTGAAAGGCCCGCGCGGCGCTCTGGGCATGTTGCTCGGCAACGAAGCCGATGCAAAGAAGTTGATCACGGCGCTTGACCGCACCAACGCATTACTGGCCAGGGTCGATGGCCTCGCCGCCAAGGCCGACGCACAGGCGTTTGGCCCCGACGGCCTGGTGCCCGAAGCGCGCGCCGCGATCGTGCAACTGAATGGCGCGCTTGCGGATGCGCGCTCGAGCTTGAAGAAAGTCGATTCCATCCTCGAGGACGCGCAAGTGGCTGCCGGCAACGCGCGCAGCGCGACCGCAGATCTCGCCGCGCTGCGCGCAGAGGTCGATACCAGCCTACGCAAGGTGAGTCGGATGATCGACGAGGTGAATCGACGCTGGCCGTTCGCGCGCGACCCGAAGTTGAAGCTGCCATGAAACACGCGCTCGCATCGCTCACCGTCAGCGCACTGATCGCAGCATGCGCAAGCGGTCCGCCGGTTCCCGATTGGGAATCGAACGCGAAGACCTCGATGGACCACGCAGTAGCGGCCTACCTCGCGGGCGATACGCGCCTCGCTGACAGCGACTTCGAACGTGCGCGCAGCGAGATCGCACGCACCGGTCGCATCGACCTGCTCGGCCGCGCCGAACTCGTGCGCTGCGCCGCGCGCGTAGCGAGTCTCGTGTTCGAACCTTGCGAGGGCTTCGAGAAGCTCAGGGCCGATAGCGCCGCACCCGAGCGTGCATACGCCGACTACCTCGCGGCACGTGTGCAGCCGCAGGACATAGCGCTGCTGCCGCCGCAACACCGCGGAGTTGCCGCTGCCAACGTGAGCGCAGAGACTGCCGTTGCCGCGCTGCGCGCCATCGAAGATCCACTGTCGAGGTTGGTGGCGATCGGCGTGTTGTTTCAAGCGGGGCGCGCGCACCCGACGACCATCGCGGATGCCGTGGAGACCGCGTCCGCACAAGGGTGGCGCCGTCCACTGTTGGCGTGGCTAAACGTGCAGCTCGCGCTCGCAGACAAGGCAGGGGACACCGGCGAGAGCGCGCGGCTGCGCAGGCGAATCGCGGTGGTGCAAGGCGACAAGTAAAGGAAACGACCTAATTGGCAGTGAGGCGAACGCGCCGCGCGACCTGTCCGTTGCTTTCCCAATAGGTTTTCTTCTTGGCG
>JBDTQZ010000283.1:0-4078 GCA_039931935.1 Burkholderiaceae bacterium
TGGTCGAGGGGCGCGATCTCTTCGTCAATGTAGATGATGGAACGCCTTTGCCTGATCGTGGGCGCCCCAGATGAGTGTCTACCGGGGCTGCGCGAGGCCTTTAGATCGCACAACGTACGAGCCGTGCCCGTCGACGATTCGCAAGCTGCGGCGAGACTGTTCGAGCAGATTCGGGTTGATGCCGTCGTTCTCAACGCGGACGCTTTCGGCAACGGCGCGTTCGAGGCGCTGCGCATTTTGGTGGAGCAGCGCTGCGCCCCTGTCGTCGTCGTCGCCACCGCGCGCGACGAGATCGATCAAATCCTGGCGCTCGAATTGGGAGCGGCCGACTTCATCGCCAAGCCGGCGTCACCGCGCTTCATCATTGCCAAGGTCAAGCGGCTGCTCGGCGGAAGTTCTGTCGCGTTGAATCCGTTGGCGACCAGCGCGGAGCTTGGGCCGGTTCACATGGCCGGCGATTTGACGACTTTGACGGTGGGGCAAGTCACGCTACGGCTCACGCGCGTGGAATTTGCGATGTTGCGATTGCTGCTGGTTCGCCACGGTCATGCCGTCAGCCGTGAAACTACCGCCAAGTTCATCGGCTCCGCAGGCCACGGCGGCGGAGGTGGACGCAGCATCGACGCTTTGGTCTCACGCATCCGCTGCCGGCTGAGAGCGGCGGGCATCGAGCACGTACATATCGAGAGTCAACGCGGCACCGGCTACTACCTCGTGATCGACGACTTGCCACCCAAGCTGGGAAACGAGTTGTCCGCACTGGCCGCGTGAGATAGCCGTACCTTTCACTCTCTTGCCGCTCTGGCCCAGCGCGCAAGTGCAGTTGCTGCAGTACGATCCGCAGCTTCGCCTTCGACCACGTCGCCCCGCAGCCTTGGCTGTATCCGCCCGGTTCCGCTTCTACTGGATTCGATGACGCCATCGGATCGCAAATTGTCGCCGGCCATTCTGCTGGCCGCCCTCGGTATCGCCTATGGTGATATCGGCACCAGCCCACTGTACGCATTCAAAGAGAGTCTGGCCGGTGAGCATGGGGTCGGCGTGTCGCAAGATGCCGTTTTCGGCGTTTTGTCGATGATCTTCTGGGCAATCACGCTGATCGTGTCGATCAAGTACATGCTGCTGGTCCTGCGCGCCGACAACGACGGCGAAGGCGGAATTCTGGCGTTATTGGCCCTGGTGTTGCGGCAGGTTCCGGCTGCCGGTCGCGTCCGCCGGGCCGCCGTCGGCGCGGGTCTGTTTGGGGCTGCGATGTTTTTCGGCGAATGCGTGGTGACTCCCGCGATTTCAGTGCTCTCGGCGGTCGAGGGGTTGCAAGTCGTGTCACCGCTGTTCACGCCCTATGTCATCCCTCTCACTCTGATCGTGCTGGCTGCGCTGTTTGTGTTGCAGAGCAGGGGCACGGCAACTATTGGCCGCGCGTTCGGACCGATCATGCTGGCCTGGTTCGTCGTTCTTGGGGCGCTTGGGCTCTGGCAGATCGTCGGCCACCCGCAAGTGCTCCTGGCGCTCGATCCGTTGTACGCACTGCGCTATGCGGCGGCGGAGCCGGGCAAAACCTTTCTTGCCCTGGGCGCAGTGTTTCTCGCGCTCACTGGGGTGGAAGCCTTGTACGCCGACATCGGGCATCTAGGCGCGCACCCGATTCGCACAGCATGGTTCTGGCTGGTAATGCCGTGTCTGATATTCAACTACTTTGGCCAGGGCGCGCTGGTCCTGTCAGATGCGAGAGCGGCCGCCAATCCTTTTTTTCTGCTTGCGCCGAACGAGTTGCAGTTGCCCTTGGTGCTGCTCGCTACTGCAGCCACGGTGATTGCGTCGCAGGCGGTTATCTCTGGAGCCTTTTCCATTGCTAGCCAGGCAATCAAGCTCGGTTTCCTGCCTCGCATGCAAACGGATTACACGTCCGAAACCGAGGCAGGCCAGATCTACATACCCTCGGTCAACTTCATACTGCTCTTCGTTGTCATCATGCTGGTGCTCGGTTTCGGCAGTTCATCGAATCTTGCCGCTGCGTATGGGTTGGCGGTCGCGTCGACATTTGTTGTGACGACACTTGGGGTAAGCATCATTGCGCGTTTCAGATGGGACTGGCCGGCTTGGCGCGTACTGGCGACATTTGGTCCGCTGCTGGCCCTCGAGGCTATGTTCGTCGCTGCCAACAGCGCAAAGATTCCGAACGGTGGGTGGTTCCCCATTACGTTTGGGGCATTGTTGTATCTCGTGTTCGCCACCTGGAAGCGGGGACGTTCGCTGGTCAATCGACAGCTGAAGAAAAACGGAATCGAACTAGAGCCGTTCTTAAAGAGCCTGTCGATCTATCCACCGCAGCGTGTGGAGGGCACGGCTGTGTTCATGACACTAGAGCCCGGCTACGTTCCGCATGCGCTGCTGCATAACCTGAAGCACAACCGTGTAATGCACGAACGCGTGGTTTTTCTTACGGCAGTGAGTCGCACTATTCCACATGTCGACCCGGCCTACATGACCGAGATTCAGACGCTCGGCGACGGCTGCTACTCGGTCAAGGTGCAACTCGGGTTTCAGGATCCGTTTGACGTGACGTTTTTTCTGGGCGTGCTCGCGACGCATCACGGTTTCGAATTGATACCGGCTGAAACCTCTTTCTTCCTGTCGCGGCAGGCGGTCGTTATCGGTGGCAAGAGCACGATGTCGGTGTGGCGCCGCCGCTTGTTTGGCTGGATGTTGCGCAACGCACAGCCGGCGTCTGACTTTTTTCGTATCCCGCCGAATCGCGCGATCGAGATCGGGACGCAGGTCGTCATTTAACTCAACTGCGACAATCGCGGCATGCATGTCGAGCCGTTCCTGATAGAGCCGCAGCGTGCGCGCGATCGAGCGCGCGTGATGGAGTTGCTGCAGCAGGCGGAACTGGCGGATCATGATTGGCGTAGCGGCCAGGCGGCCGTCGATTTTCTGGTGATGCGTGAGGCAGGTCAGGTCGTGGGTGCAGTCGGCTTGCAACATGCGGGCGGTGCCGGCCTGTTGCGATCGCTCGTGGTGTCGCCTTTGCTGCACCGGCAAGGCCGCGGCGCCGCGCTAGTCGCAGCCGCGGAGCAGCTCGCAGTGCGGCGCGGAATGGACGACATGTACTTGCTGACGACCACGGTGCCTGCATTCTTTGCGCTACTCGACTACCTGCGGGTCGAGCGCGCGAGCGCTCCGCCGGCGGTGCAGCAGACCGTGCAGTTCTCGACGCTATGCCCCGCCTCGGCGGTTTGCATGCACAAGCGGTTGCGCGTGACTCGCTGACACGGCTGTGCGGTAGCGCGTTGTGGTGCTCGGAGTAGCGCAGTTTGCGACGATGCTTTTCGGCTGATCGCTGGCCTCGATAGCGCGGTTTGATGCTGCACTCGGAAGTCCCTTACGGGGCGGGAGCTGTTATGGACAAGGCCGTCGCTCGGACGTCGCGCATGCCAATTTGGGTCTGCGCCATTGTCGGCGCGTTGATCGGGCTAACCGGAGGGGTCAATTTCGTTGTCGCCGTGACGCTCGGATTTGTGCTCGGCTATGTGTTGTACATCCGCAATCTGGCGTTGTCGGAGAACGTGCACTTGCAGTCGCGGATCGGCGCCCTGCTGGAACGTGTTTCTTTGCTCGAGTACGCGGTTAAGCGTCTACGAATGGAGCCGGAAGCAGTGGCTGAAGCGGCGCCAGGCGCATCGATCGAAACGCCGCCCAGCGTGTCGACCGAAGCCGCGCGCCTCGAAGCATCGCTGCGCGTGCCAGAGCCGCAGCAACAAGTTCCGATCAAGACGCCGGTGACGCCGGCATCGGCGCCGCAGGCGCACGTGCCCTGGACCCACCCTAACGCGATCGCGCGGGCGCGCGTCGTTCCGGCGCAAGAATCGGATCCGTCGTTCTTTGACAAAGCGATCGGTGCCGCCAAAGCGTGGCTGTTCGGTGGCAACACAGTGGCGCGGGTCGGACTGCTGGTCCTTTTCGTCGGCGTCGCGTTCTTGCTTCGCTATGTTGCCGAACGAACGCAGATTCCAATTGAGCTGCGGCTGGTCGGTGTTGCGCTGTTGCTTGTCGGATGGCTCGGCACGCAGACGCC
>JBDTQZ010000284.1:0-4052 GCA_039931935.1 Burkholderiaceae bacterium
GCACGCCGTAGCGCGGCAGCGTCTCGATGCAGAAACGTCGCGTCGGACCGTACGCCGAATCCGATACCAACACATGATCGCCGGCGCGCAAAAAGGCCAGCATCACTATCGTGCACGACGCCAATCCGGACGGCACCGCCCAGCTTCGGTAACCACCTTCGAGCTCGGTTAACAATTCGAACAGAGCATGGTGCGTCGGCGTGCCGTACAGCCCATAGTGGACCGCGCCCGGTTCATCGGTGCGATAGCGGCGCGAACGCTCTTTCATGTCGGCAACGTTTGCGTGCAGCACCGTTGAACCGCGCACAATCGGCGGGTTGATAAAGTCGTGGCCAGCGATCGCGGCTTTTCCGCCGTGTGTCAATAGCGTTTCGGGTTTTGTGTAGGAGCTGAGCTTTGCCATCGTCGACCCGATCCTTCCGCCGGGTGGCTGGATTCTTGCATGGCAAGCCCAGTTTGCGGCTTAGCCGCTATTCTCGTCACCGGTCATGAAACTCAAACGGCTCATGCTGCCAATCCTCGCCACAGTCGTTCTGACCGTACTCGCAACGCTGATTGTTCTGAACCTGCGCGCCGAGAAAAAGATCGCCGTCAGGCCGATGCATCTGTATCCCGTGGCCGACCAGCAGTTTCTGCGATCGATGGGCGTCCTGCTTGGCCCGCCGCTGGTCGACGGCAACCGCGTCGAAACCTTGCTCAACGGCGACCGCATTTTTCCTTCGATGCTGCAGGCGATCTCGGGCGCGAAACAGACAATCGATCTTGAAACGTACATCTACTGGTCCGGAGAAATCGGCAAGCGCTTCGCCGAGGCACTCGCCGAGCGCGCGCGCGCCGGCGTCAAGGTCAACGTGCTAGTTGACTGGCTCGGCAGCCAGAAAATGGACAACGACTCGATTAAAACGATGACGCGGGCCGGTGTCGACTTCCGCAAGTATCGGCCACTGCGCTGGTACAACCTCGGGCGTGTGAATAACCGCACGCACCGCAAGCTGTTGATCATCGATGGGCGTATTGGTTTCACCGGTGGCGTCGGCATTGCCGACAACTGGACCGGCAACGCGCAGGATCCGGAGCACTGGCGCGACAATCACTATCGCCTCGAAGGTCCTGCGGTAGCGCAGATGCAGGCGGCCTTTATGGACAACTGGACGAAAGTAAGCGGTTCCGTGTTGCATGGTGACCCGTATTTCCCGGCTCAGAAGCCATCGGGCCCGATGTATGCGCAAGTGTTTCAGAGCTCGAGTGAAGGCGGTTCCGCGAGCATGCATCTGATGTATCTGTTGTCGATCGCGGCGGCAACAAAAACGATCGATCTGGCGATGGCGTATTTCGTTCCGGATGAGATCACCAGCGAGGCGCTGATCAGCGCAATGAAACGCGGCGTGCGCGTGCGGCTCATCTTGCCGGGTCAGCATACCGATACCGATTTTGTCCGCAATGCATCGCGTGCCAGTTGGGGACCGCTCTTGCAGACGGGCGCACTGATTCACGAGTATCAGACGACGATGTATCACGTGAAGCTGCTAATCGTCGACGGTTTGTGGTCGTCGGTCGGATCGACCAACTTCGACGCTCGCTCGTTTCGCCTGAACGATGAAGCCAATTTGAATGTCTACGACGCAGACTTCGCACGCCTGCAGACGCAAACGTTCGATGCGGACTTAAAACACGCAAGGCGCATCACGTACGAGCAGTGGGAAGCTCGTCCGTGGCACGAGAAGCTAAAGGAGCACGGAGCAGCGCTGTTTTCGTCGCAGCTATAGAGCGCTGAAGCGATACACGGCGGCCTCTTCGTGCCGCTCAACCTTGCCCTCGTACCACAGCGCATGTAAGTGCGCGAGCGCTTCGCCCAACGCAAATGTCATCTGGTGCAGATCGAGCTGACGCTTGAACAGCACCGGCACGACGCTCGCTGCAGTCTGCGGCGCGGAGCACGCGGCAAGCACTTCGCTGAGGCGGTCTGCATGATGGCGATGCTGTTGCCCGATTCGCTGATGCAATCCTATGAACGGTTTGCCGTGCGACGGCAGCACCAGCGTGTCGGCCGGCAGCATCAGCAGCCGATCGAGCGAACGCAGGTAGCGCGGCAGCGGGTCGGCTTCGGGCTCGAGATCGAACACGCTGACGTTGGTCGAAATGCGCGGCAGCACCATGTCGCCAGCCACCAGCAGCCGATCGTCCTGACAATAAAGTGATGCATGTTCGGGCGCGTGACCGAAGCCGATGATGATGCGGAAGATGCGCTTGGCGTGCGCCGGCCCAATCGCAATCTCATCGCCTTCGTGGATCCGATGAAAGCTGCGTGGCACCGCGGGGACGAGCCCCGGGTAGTACCCCGAGCCGCGCTCGCGCACCTGCTGCAGCGCCGCGCCGTCGCTCAAGCCGTTGCGCGCGAAATGCTGCGCGGCCGATGCGCCGCTGATGCTATCACCGCCACCGACCGAAAGGTAGCGTCCGAACGCGTACTCGGTGGCGGTCATCCAGAGCCGGACCGTCCAGCGTTGTTTATCGCCGCCGGCCGTTAACCAGTGAGCCAGGCCGAAGTGATCCGGATGAAAATGCGTGCATACAACTCGCAGCAATGGTTTGCCGGCAAATGAGCCGTCGAACAATTGCTCCCATGCGTGCTTCGTGGCCTTACTGGTGATACCGCAATCAATCAGGGTGTAGCCCGCGCGCCCGTCGATCTCGTCGTCGAGCACCCACAAGTTGATGTGATCAAGCGCGAAAGGCAGCGGCATTCGGACCCAATGCACGCCGGGCCGTAGCGTCTGCCAAGTGCCGTGCGCGGGCACGTCAGCCCACGGATATTGAAGCTCGTGTTCGCCTGGATTCATCTCACGTGCGGGCAGCCAGTTGAGCCAGCAAACTCTCTCCATAGCTTGCCAGCTTCTTTTCGCCGATTCCCGAGATGGTGCGCAACTCGCCGAGTGACCGGGGTCGCACCTGCGCAATCGCCCTCAGCGTGCCATCGTGAAACACGACGAATGCCGGCACCCCGTGCTGTTTCGCAATCTGCGCACGCCACGCGCGCAACCGCTCGAATATCGGATCGTCCCCTACCGCAACCTTCGCACGCTGCTTCGCCGCGCGGCGGCGGGGCTGCGCAACTTGCTGCCTCAATTCAATCGTGCGCTCACCGCGCAGCACCGCCCGACTGGCGTCAGTCAGCCGTAGCACGTTGAATATCGCGTGATCAACCTCGACGATATGCTGTGCAACCAGGTGCCGCAGCAGCAGACGCCACTCGGCTTCCGACAATTCGGTGCCGATGCCGAAGGTCGATAGCCGCTCGTGGCCGAACTTCGCGACTTTCTCTGTTCGCTTGCCGCGCAGAACGTCGATGATGTGGGTCGCTGCGAAGCCGAAGCCGCTGCCGCGCTCGCAGCGGTAAATGCACGACAACAACTTGCGAGCAGATTCGGTCGCGTCGGCTCTTTGCGGTGGTATCAGGCAGTTATCGCAATTGCCGCACGGTTCGCTGGTCTCGCCGAAATAGGAAAGCAGCCGTACCCGTCTGCAGTCGGCGGCTTCGGCAAGCCCCAGCATCGCGTCGAGCTTGGCGCCAGAGAGCCGCTTGTAGGTCGCATCGGCTTCCGACATTTCAATCAGACGACGCTGTTGCACGACGTCCGCCAGCCCGTAGGTCATCCACGCGTCGGCGGGCTCGCCATCGCGCCCTGCACGTCCCGTCTCCTGAAAATAGCCTTCAATGCTTTTTGGCATATCCAGATGCGCAACGAAACGCACATCGGGCTTGTCGATGCCCATGCCGAACGCAATCGTCGCGACCATCACGCGCCCGTCCTCCTGCAAGAACTGGGTCTGATTCGCCGAGCGTGACGCAGCGTCCATTCCGGCGTGATACGGAAGCGCCGGAACCTCGCTGGCGCAAAGGAACTCCGCCACTTCGTCGACGGTGTTACGTGCCAGGCAATAAACAATGCCAGCGTCTGCCGGATGCTCGTCACGGATGAAGCGCAGCAATTGATCTCTTGGATCTCGCTTCTCGATGATGCGATATCTAATGTTGGGCCGATCGAAGCTCG
>JBDTQZ010000285.1:0-4050 GCA_039931935.1 Burkholderiaceae bacterium
ATGGCTGCTTGGGCGGATCTGTTGCCGTTTGCGGACGCGCCGGACCTTCCCGAACGCTTTCAGAGGCTCGACGAAGGACTACGAAGAGCGCCCACTACTGGAGATGGCTCTGAAATCTTCGATTTGGCATGGGACGCCTTCCTATCGCTAACTGAGGAACCTGCGACGGTAGCGCGCGCGATGTGTCTGCTCGGTATCGCCCGCAATCGATATCTGCGCGGGATGCCCTTCGATGGTATCGAACCGGCCAATCATGCCGTTGCTGTCGCTGAGCGGCTAGACAACGACCTTGTCCTCGCCAAATCCTTGAAGATGCTGGGCTTAATGTACATGGAGACGGGAAACTTCCCAGCGGCGATGAGCGCCCTAACGCGTGCATTGCCAGCAGCCCGTCGTGCGGGAGACGCCGAACAGGAATCAGGCATTTTCAACAACTTGGGGCTGGCACACCAATATGCCGGCCAGTTCAGCATGGCGATTCCGTGCTACGAGCGGTCGATCGAGGTTGCCGACCCAGCAGTCACATCTCGCTACTCCCATGCAATTCCCCGCGTCAACATTGCCGTCGCCTCTCTCTATCTCCGAGACTTCTCTCGGGGGCTGGCAGCTGCCGAACAAGCAATCGAACTTCTATCAGACCCGAGCGATGACGGTGAGCGCTTGGCACGTGCCACGATCGAGTTTGCCTACACCCGACTCTTGCTCGAAGTACGCAACACCCCATTGGCGCTCGAAAGGGCGAAGCTGGCTCGGTTGCACGCCAAGGGGACAGGCGCACTCGGTGAGCTGTACGCCGAGATGGCGCTAGGCTTGAGTGAGGTGCATGACCCGGCAACTTGCGACATCGGACTCTCCAGGCTCCAGCGCGCAATCAACGACAGCCGACGCGGCGTGCCAACCATGTTGAGGGAAGCGCTGGTAACGATCGTCCGAGCTTATGAGGTCGCCAAGCAGCCGAACAATGCCTTGGTGTTTCAGGAAGAAGTCGTCCGCTTGAACCGTGACAGCCGGGTCAAGAACCTGCTGGAGCATCACCATCGGCACGTGGTCCAGGTCAAGAAGGCGCTGGATTCCCGAGCCGAGGCCGCCATGGACCTGCAGCAGCACGAATTGCGGTTCCAGCGCTTCTCAATGCAGGACTTTGGCGAGTTCACCCAGGTTCTGGAGCGCAACAGCGTCACGGTCGAGTTTCATGACGATGAAACCGGTGAGCATTGCTATCGGGTCGGGGCCATGGCCCGCGAGCTCGCTCGCAAGATGGGGCTGGACGAGGAGTTGTGCCAGCTGATCGATCTATGCGCCCGCCTGCACGACGTCGGCAAGATCCGCATTCCCGAGTCGATCCTGCAGAAGCCGGGCCGGTTTACCCCCGAAGAACGCTCGATCATGGAGCGGCACTGCGAGTTCGGGTGGGAAATCATCGGCGAAGGCGGCCTCGGACAGCTGTTCGTGGCGCAAGAGATAGCCTTCAACCATCACGAGAAGTGGGATGGGAGCGGGTATCCGCGCAAAATTCGCGGCGAAATGATCCCGCTCAGCGCCCGGATCGTCGCGCTATCGGATGTTTACGATGCCCTGACGCACAAGCGGAGCTACAAGGAAGCATGGCCGATCGAAGACGCACTTCGGCACATCGGCTCCGAAAGCGGCAAGCATTTTGACCCGCAGCTCACCTCTGTATTTCTGGATCTTGTCCCCGCGTTGCAGGCGCAGCACGGAACCCTCGACACGTTCCTGAGTGCCGAAGCGAAGAAGAACGACTTCATCATCAACCGCGCACGTCTGGCGCGCGAACTGAACACCGATCTCGCTGAGCTTGACGTCCGGCGATAGCGTCCAAGGACTATCTGAACGTTAGGTAGCCGCAACCTCGCTCGACCTTCTCAAGTGCAAGCTTCCGGCGCGATTAATTGGCGCGTGGCGCAACAATGAGAATGGTTTGCCGCCCGTTACGTCGGTAGATGGAGAAATCGCTATCCAGCGTGAGCACGGTGCTCGACGAGTGGAGTTCCGACATGCGAACCAAACAAGCATCGGCGAGCGACATTGGCACTGAGGCGTAGCGACGCATCAGTCGCTCGATTGCCTCGATTTCAGCTTGCAAAGAGAAGCGGACTTCAATCACGCCGCGGCCAAGCAGAGCGAGGAGTGCGCGAACCCCGCCCTGAGTGCGGCTCAGCAGGTAGACCGCTTCCGTGACTACCGGCTCGCAAGTGATCAATGGCGCCGCGACCGTCTCGAACTGCCGCTTCGTCCAGTCGTGCCACGTATCGGAACGGGTCAGCAGCGCTACCAAAGGGCCGGTGTCGACGATCGTGTTGTGTTTCACTGGCCGAAGCCCTTCATATGCTTCGGGTGGGTAGAAAGGTCGCGTGGAGTTTTCTTAACGATTCCAACCAAATCTCCCGCACGGGCCAGCGCTGAGTCCTTCGCCGGCGATGCCTTGAGCAGGTGCCGCTCGACAATTTGGCGAATCAAGCGGGATCGTGTCGTCTTGCTCTGTACCACTAAGGCGCTCAAGCGTGAGTCGATCTCTGGTGGAAGTTTGATGGAGACGGTTTTCATAAGTAGGCCTTCAAGGTAACCCTAAAGTGGCAATAGTGTAATACGAAGGCGGCCAGAACGCAATGCTGGAAATCATTGCGCTCTCCTGAAGGTTCGGCTTAGCCACTGCTGTCGCGCCGCCGTTTATGCTCGAACAAGCACACAGCCGCCGCGGTGGCGACGTTCAGCGACTCGACTCGCGGATCAATCGGGATGCGAAGCCGGTGATCGGCAATCGCGAGCGCTTCTGCATTGAGTCCCTGCCCTTCTCCTCCGAACAACCAGACCGTCGGCGGACCTGGAAGTTCGGTGTGGAAAAGATTTTCTCCACCCGCCGCGTCCGCCGCCAGCACGGCACCGGCGAACGCATTTCGCAACGCCTGCGGCCCGACCTGCTCATGCAGGTCAAGCACGAAGTGCGCTCCCATTGCGGCGCGCATGACTTTGGGCGACCAGAGGAACGCACAGCCCTCCCCAGCGATTGCGTGCCGCACGCCGGCCGCCGCCGCAGTACGCAGCAGCGTGCCGACATTGCCAGGGTCCTGCACGTTGTCGAGGTAGATCGCATCGTCCACGATTTGCTTCGGCCAGGGCGGTGTCTCGAATTCGATTTCCGCCAACACGCCCGCGCCGTGCTCGACCGGAGATATCGCGTCGTACAGTGCCGGCGCGAGTTCGATTGTCTTGGCTTTCGATTGCGCTTCTGCTGCTGCTGCCACAAGTGCAAGCGCTTCGGTGGATTGCTCCGCGCCACGTAGCACTAGTGTCCGCATCGGCACACTCGCGTCGAGCGCTGCTTGCAACAGATGGACGCCTTCTATCAGCGTTCGATGAGCGTCTCGGCACGCGCGCGCCGATGTCGCGAATTGCTTCAGCCGCCGATAAATCGGATTGTCAGTCGAAGAGATCCGCATCTTCTTCGAAGAGCATGCGAACCGGGGCGAAGCTGCGTCGATGCAGGATGCAGGGGCCAAGTGCTTGCAGGCGCTCGCAGTGTTCTGGCGTGGCGTAGCCCATGTGCTGCGCGAACCCGTAGCCCGGATGCACCGTGTCGAACGCGCGCATCATGCCGTCGCGGACGGTCTTGGCGAGGATCGATGCGGCCGAGATTGCCGGCTCGAGCGCGTCGCCGGCGATGATCGCGCGGCCGGGAAACGGCAGCCGCGGCATTTGATTGCCGTCGACCAGCGCGTACTGAGGTACTACCTTCAAAGCATCAACGGCTCGACGCATCGCGAGCAGCCTTGCTTGCAGGATGTTGATGCTGTCGATTTCGTCAACGCTGGCTTCGGCGACCGCCCATGCGATTGCGCGCTCGCGGATTCGCTTGGCGAGTTGCTCGCGGCGCTCGGGCGTCAGCACCTTGGAATCGCGCAGGCCGTAGATGCGGCGCTTGGGATCGAGGATCACGGCAGCCGCCACGACCGGACCGGCGAGCGGGCCGCACCCTGCTTCGTCGATGCCGCAAATCAAGCCGGTTACCAGCGCGGCTTGCTCGAACAAATC
>JBDTQZ010000286.1:0-4034 GCA_039931935.1 Burkholderiaceae bacterium
CTTTTTCGCCGGGGCGACTGTGAGTACCGCAGGGTTGGCACTTTAGTGCCCGACGACGTAGGCGGCGCATCTGCGCCAGCCGCTGCTGCATCGTCACCGCAAGAACGGATCTATCGCGAAAATATAATGCGTTCGTTGCGCAATAGTCGTGCTTGGGCCGCGAGTGCTAATGCTGTTATGCCAAGCGCCATGCCGCCAGGCAGCAGAATGTCTACCGCGGTGACGGCCTCTCCACGCAACGCGCGCATCATCACCGCTTGCTGCGCCATGGCGGGTACGAAAAGCTGCCAGGCAGCGTCGCGAATCGATATGAACAGCGGCACGATCGGCGTGAAATTGACCAGCATCGCGAGATAGGTCGCATACGTCTGGGCCTCCTTATGACTGCGGCCATAGGTGGCGGCGAGCATATTCAGTGACGCGATCATCGCGGAAAACGGCAGCAGCATCACAATGAATAGCGCGAACTCGTTGAAGCCGAACTGCATCAACGCCGCTAGGTTCTCGCTGCGTATGAATTGCAGTGCCGTCTTGAAGCCGATCAGCGTCAGGATCACCACAGCGGCCGAGCACAGCGCGACGACCGCCCATTTTCCGAATACGACAGCACCCGCTGCGACCGGGTTCATCAGCAAAGGCTCGAGCGAGCCGCGCTCGCGCTCGCCGGCAGTGACGTCGATTGCCACGCTGATCGCGCCCGCGACTGAACCCAACAGCGCCAGCCACGGGATCAGGAACAACAACTGCGCGCCACGTGCCTGACTGCTTGCAACGTTGATTTCTTCGATCTCGACCGCTGCCAGCACCTGTGGACTGACGCCGCGCGCCAGCAGCCGCTGCACCCCGAGTTCGCGCGCGAAGCCGCGCACTGCGTTCAATGTCGCGCGTGTCGCCGGCTGAGCTCGGGTGGCAGTCTCGTCAAACGTGACGGGCAGCCGGATCGTCTCGCCGGCCGCGAGCCGTTGTTCGAACTGATCCGGCACCACGATGACCGCATTCTGCAAACGCCCTGACTTGATTTGCGCCGTATAGTCGTCGGGCGCATCCTTGACAGTCGCGCCGGCTCGCTGCAGAAAATTGATCAACGTCGGCGCCGCCGCAGCGTTGGCGACGTAGATCTCGCGCTTTGCAGCGCCTTCTTCGACGCTCGCGATGAAGATCGACAGCAGAAATAGCGTCAGCGGTCCCGCAAGAATGGACGTCACCAGCACGATGAGCCAGGTACGTCGATCGCGAAGCGCGTCCTTGAGCTCCTTGCGCAATACCGTCGCCGTGGTGCTCATCGCGCCGTCTCGGACTCGTACGCCAGCTTGACAAACGCGTCTTCGAGCGACTCGGTGCCCGCTTCGGCGCGGATTTCGTGCGCCGTCCCGTGGGACACGGTGCGGCCGCGCGCGACGATCACGATTTCGTCAGCCAGTTGATCGACCTCCTGCATGATGTGCGAGGAGATGACGATGCATTTGCCGGTACTGCGCAAATGCAGAAGTAGCCGGCGCAGGGCGCGTGTCGACACGACGTCGAGTCCATTGGTCGGCTCGTCGAGAATCAAATGATGCGGGTCATGGATCAATGCTCGCGCGAGCGCGACCTTCAACCGCTCACCGGTCGAGAAGCCCTCGACGCGACGTTCCAGCAGCGAGCTCATGTCGAGCAGCTCCGCCATTTTCGCAAGGCGTTCGCTGCCGAGCAGTGACGGTACGTTGCGCAACTGCGCGTAGTACTCGATGTTTTCGCGCGCGGTGAGGCGCGTGTAGAGGCCACGCGCGTCGGACAACACGCCGAGTTGCGCACGCACGGCACGTGTATCGGCCTGCACGTCAATGTCTCCGACGCGCGCTTGCCCGCGATCCGCCTTCACCAGCGTGCCGATGATGCGCAGCGTGGTCGTCTTGCCGGCGCCGTTCGGCCCGAGCATCGCAGTGATGCGACCGTCGTTGGCGACAAACGAGACATCTTCGACCGCGACGACGCGTGCGCGCTTGCCGTCGACCTTGGCTTCGAAAGACTTGGCGATGTTCTTGACTTCGATCACGGTTTCGTTTTTGGCGCCGCGGTGGGATCGATCGCTACAAAGAAACTCGGCGCCGGAATTCGCGCCATGCAGTCACCGTCGACGCGCTCGAACGACGCGTCGCGCACGAAGCGCGACACCAGCATCGGTGCGCAGCCTTGAGCGCTGATGCCGTGACCGAGGTTGGGGGCGACCAGGTGCTTGGCATTGCCGAGCCGTTGCGCGACCGAGTCACCATGGCGAGGCGGCGTTGCGGGGTCGAGTCCGCCCGAGAAGATCAGTACCGGCACCTTCGTCGCCGGTACCGAATAGAACTCGGGCGGCACCGCGCGCGATGGCACAAGCCGACACGCCTGTCGATATAGCTCGGCAAATGCGGAGCCGAAGCGCGCGGCAATGATTGGGGAGGTTGACGCCGCCTCCATGCGCGGCACGTCCTCGGCGCAAATCACCGCAAAGTGCATGCCGACCGAGAAATTCTCGCTCACGCCGCCGCTGATCGCTGCGCTCAATGCAACGAGCGCCGTGAAATCTCCACGGCCGGCTTCGGCAATCGCGTAGGGCAGCACCGACGACAGCTGGGGTACGTACAGCGGTGCGCGCAACAGGGATGCCAGCATCTTGCGGTCGAGGCGAAACGATTCAGTCGCCCCCGTTAGCGGATGCGGGATGCGAATGTCGATGCCGCTTTCGGCTTGCTTGAGCAGCGCCGATACGCGCTGATCGAAATCGGGATATCGCGCACGGCACCGTTCATCACGCGCGCAAGCATCTGCGAGCGATTTCAGCGCGGCTTCGGCATCGAGTGCAAATGACACCGGCAATGCCATGTCGGGCGGAGCTACGCCATCGAGCACGGCGGTTCGCACGCGCCCCGGGTACTGCCTCATATATTCGAGCGCCGCGCGCGTTCCGTACGACGCACCCCAGAGGTTCACCTTCTCGGCGCCCAACTGTGCCCGGATCGCTTCGAAGTCTCGCACTGCGATCCACGTCGCGTATTGGCGCAAGTCCGCAGGCAGCGCTTTCAGGCATGGCCCTAGCCGCGCAAGCTGTTGCTCGGGCGCAAGCGCCGATGCCAGTGAGCCCTCGTCGACGCCGCACGCAAGCGCGTTCGAGCGGCCAGTGCCGCGCTGATCGATAAACACGATGTCGCGCCGTGCGTTCAGTTCGGTAAGCACCGGCATCACCTGGCGCGCGACCTTGGTGGCCGCTTGTCCCGGGCCACCCGCGAACACGAAGACAGGGTCGGGTTGCTTGTTGCGCGCAACGGCCTGCACCACGGCGAAGCGAACTTCGATCGAGCGGCTGCTGGGTGCATCCGGGTCTTCGGGCATGCGCACTACGCCGCATTTGACCTCGCGCTCGACGCCCGGAATGCGGCACGCCTCGAGCTCGCTGTCGCTCGTTGGCGACGAACGACACGACGCCAGTGCGAGAGCCGCAATGAACAAGCAAGACAACGGTGTAAACGTTTTCATTCGGATGCGCGCTCATCTCAACACAATGAGCGCGGCGAAGAATAACAATCCGCCGCGCGGCGGTGCCAAAGCAAACGCGCAAAGCGTGGGTTTCAGATCGCGAACCGCAGCAGGTTTGCGGTCGAAACGTAGAATCTTCTTGTGCAATCTGATGTGCAGTCAGCTCACCGAAGTGCGTTTGCGGCCGGCCTGGCGCTGGCCATCGGCGGCAGCATACTGTTCTCCGGCAAGGCGGTGGTTATCAAGCTCGCGTACCGCTACGGCGTCGATGCCACGACATTGATTGCCTTGCGGATGGGCTTTTCACTGCCGTTTTTTGTGGCTGCGCTGATCTGGTCGTCGCGCGGCGCGCAACCTTTTTCGCGAGCAGACCACGCTCGCTTGATCGTCATCGGACTGTTGGGTTACTACGCGGCTAGTTATCTGGATTTTCTCGGCCTGCAATACGTCACCGCTGCGCTCGAGCGACTGATCCTGTATTTGAGCCCGACCTTGGTTGTCATTATGTCCGCGCTGTTCCTGCGCAAACGGTTCGGTCG
>JBDTQZ010000287.1:0-4025 GCA_039931935.1 Burkholderiaceae bacterium
TCCTCTGCGCAATGCCGATGAAGCAGGCAATCGCCATCAGTGCATCGAAGAGCTACTTGGCAGCGACTCGCTTCGACAGCGCCTGACGGCCGAGCTGCGTGAAGTGCCGGACTTCGAGCGCATCGCGGCGCGGATAGCGCTCGGCTCGGTGCGCCCGCGCGAGCTGGCTGCGTTGCGCGACGCGCTGCCGCACGTAAAGAACACGGCTTCGCTGCTGGCGGGCGTATCGGCACCGTTATCAATCGAGTTGCGCGAGCAGCTAGCGATTCCGGAAGAGCTTCAGAGGTTATTGACCCGCGCGCTACTCGCGGAGCCGGCGTACGCGGTGCGAGACGGCGATGTCGTCGCGGCCGGGTTCGATGCAGAGCTCGACGAACTGCGCACACTGCGCGATCACACTGGCGAATTCCTCGTAAATCTTGAGTCCCGCGAGCGGCAGCGCACCGGCATCGCGAACCTGCGAGTCGAATACAACCGTGTACACGGCTTCTACATCGAAGTGACACACGGCCAGACCGCCAAGGTCCCGGACGACTACCGCCGCCGGCAGACGCTGAAAAATGCCGAGCGCTACATCACCCCCGAGTTGAAAGGGTTCGAGGACAAGGCGTTGTCGGCACGCGAGCGTGCGCTGGCACGCGAAAAGACTCTGTACGAACAGATCGTGGCCGAGGCCGCACGGCACGTGACGCAGCTGCAGCGCTGCGCCGATGCGCTGGCATCGATCGACGCGCTGCTGGCACTGACAAATCATGCGCAACGCGCGCGCTGGGTGCGGCCGCAATTCGTCGACACACCGCAGATCGAGATTCAAGGCGCGCGCCACGCAGTGGTCGAGCACGAATGCGAGACCTATGTGCCGAACGACTGCGCGCTAAAGCCCGGTCGCCGGCTATTAATCGTTACCGGCCCCAACATGGGCGGCAAGTCGACGTATATGCGCTCCATCGCGCTGATCGCGCTGCTTGCGTATGCAGGCAGCTATGTTCCCGCGACCTCCGCAACGTTCGGACCGATCGACAGCATTCAGACCCGTATCGGCGCCGCCGACGACCTGGCGGGCGGCCGGTCGACGTTCATGGTCGAAATGACCGAAGCCGCCGCAATCCTGAACACCGCCACCGACAGCAGCCTAGTGCTCATGGACGAAATCGGCCGCGGCACGTCAACCTTTGACGGCATGGCCCTCGCCGCCGCGATTGCACGCGAGTTGGTGGAAAAGAATTGCTCGATGACGCTGTTCGCGACGCACTACTTCGAGCTGACGCAGCTGGCGGAACAACATTCAGAGGTCGCGAACGTGCACGTCGCAGCTGCGGAAGTAAATCGCAAGGTCGTCTTCCTGCACGAAGTGCGCGAAGGTCCGGCGAGTCAGAGCTACGGGTTGGCGGTGGCACAAATAGCCGGAATATCAGGCACAGTGGTCAAGCGTGCCCGCGCGTTGTTGACCCAACTCGAAGAACGTGCGCAAGGCAAGCGTCCGCAGTTAGACCTGTTTGTTTCGGCACCTGCAGCCGCTCCAGCCGAGCAGTCCGAAAACTCACTGCGCGAGCGTCTCAAATCGCTTGACCCTGATGCGCTATCGCCGCGAGAGGCACACGCACTACTCGAAGAGTTGCGACAAATCGCTCAGACGACATAGATCAGGTACTCGAATCGAAAGCCGGTAGTTCGGTCAGGGCACCGCGCCGCAGCCAAGACCGACAGGTGGAAGTGGCTAGCATCGTAGGCCCTGATTCCAGGTCCGCGCAACAACTATCCTTTGGCTGGCTGATCTAGCCTGAGTCGTGCACGTCTTTCGCAAAGCGATGAATCCGACTTGAGTTTCTGATACTTCTCCTTGGTTGAAAGCAGAAACGTCTTGTCGTCTGCCTGTCGTACTTTCTGTTCTAGCCGCCCAAGCCATTCATTTGCAGCCGGGGCGCACATAAGAGACAAGGCAACGACCGCTGGGCGGAACTGATCGGAGCTCTGATTTGCCCTCTCGACAAGAAAGCGCGCCGTCTCGGCGTCGTCAATAAACGCGATCGCTGACAAAGCGCGCACAGACGCCGGCCAACTCTTCGTTGCCGCGACCTGTTGCAAAACAGACCGTATGGTCTCACGCTCTTCCGGCTCCAACTTCCACGCGCCATTAGCCGCAGCTTGAACTAGCACATCTGCTATTGAGACGGTAACTAAATCGCGATCGCCTTGTGTCAGATATTGCTTCAGTGCGCTCGAGCGATCGGTCCAAAACTGAGCCACCATCTGAAGATCCCGTTGGCGAAACCCGTGGCCTTTAACTGAATCCAGCCCTTCGACTGCACTTCCGACGTCGCCCGACAAGAGGATTTGATCCAATGAACTACTTCCCGAGGGTTTAGCCGGTGCGTGGCCGGGACTTGACTGGTCGTCATTGCGCATACAACCCACGGCGAGAATTCCCGCTATACAGAAAGCAGCGCACCAAACACCGGGACGGCTCATTCTAGTTATCACCAAATGCGGAAGCGCTTCCGAACAATATAGTTGATACGGCTGTCGATCTCTATCCATCCAGTTGAATCAAGTAGGGAGTCCACTGGATTTCCGTAATCGATACGCTCTCTAGTATTACCGCATTCGTCCATTTCCGTCCGTCTACACCAGGCTTGAATCCGTTGGTAAATCTCCGTCGCTTGTAGTTCGCGAACCCGCTGGATCTGATGGAGGGTCATCCAGATTTCAAAAACGTCTGCCTTGACCGGTGGCTTCTGTTTACGTCCGCCGCGTGGGTCAGGCGTCTCGCCGCCCAGTTTAGGACTTCCGAAATGAGCCCAGGGCAGATCTGACGACCAAAGCACTTCAGTGGTCGTTTTGTTAATAGTTTTTTCCCAGCTATCCAGAATTCGACTTGAGCATCCAGGTATAGACGCCATTAGACCTAAGAAGTCCGAGAAACTGAGCGGGTTACCGTCGACGTACAGGTACGTGTTGAAACCTCCCGCCAACCCAATCGGATCACTCTGCACATAGCGACCTGTCGTTGATTCGTAGTCGCGATGGTGGTTGTAGTGATGATTGGTCTCGGCGTCGAAGTACTGTCCGGGGAAGCGCAAGTTGTATTTATAGGCACCGAGGGCTTGCGGATTCTCATTCGGGAAGGTGTCGCCGTACGGGGCGCTCTCCCAAGTCCAGCGCTTCTGACGTGATGCATTCGTGATCAGCCGCGGGGTTGCAAGGTGATCCGTCTCGACGTAGCTGGTGGTCGTCGTAGTCGGGGTGGTTGATGTACCGGTGTAGGTGTACGTAATCACCGCAATCGGCCGATCTTCCAGCCACACATGTTCGACTCTTGCTCTGCCCAGATCGTCGTACTCGCCGATCAGCTTGGCCGCATCGTCGTAGACAAAGATCTGCATGCCTTGCGGCACTACTGTGGTTGGTCCGGTCTTTCGGACCCGCAGGTTGACGCCGTTGATCAGGTAGTCGTAGATGTTGGTGACGGCGCCATTGATGATGCGCACCTGGTTCAGCCGGCCGCGGTAGTTATAGGCGTAGGTGATCTTTCCATCGCCGGTGCGGTTGCCGGCCGCATCGAAGCTGTAGCCGATGCCCAGGTTGCTGATGCCGGTCATGCGGTTGCTGGTGGGTGCGATCGTGAAGGTGTAGTTGGTCGGCGTGCCGCTGTTGATGTCGGTCTTGGCGGTCAGGTTGCCGGTGGCGTCGTAGCTGAAGTTCTGGCTGCGCCCGGTGGTGCTAAAGCTGGTGATGCGATCCAGGTTGTCGTAGCCGAAGGTGCGATTGGTCGCGGTCTGGCTGCTGGTGATGCCGGTGATGCGGTTGGCCGCATCCCAGGCGATGGTGTAGGTCACCGCATTCAAGGTATAGGTCTTGACGCGACCGTCCTGATCGAGACTGTTGCTCCACACCCGGGTGTTGCCGAGCGTCATGCGCTTGACGCCGCCGAACGGGTGGTAGGTGATGGCACTGGCGGCGTTGATGCCGTTAATGGCGATGCGCTCCAGGTCTTTGCTGGTCGCGCCATAGGTGTAGCTGATGAC
>JBDTQZ010000288.1:0-4021 GCA_039931935.1 Burkholderiaceae bacterium
GGATGGCCGCTACGAAGCCCAATTCGTCGGCAGCTCGCCGAGGGCACCCGACCCGGTTGCGGACGAACGGTCGTTCACCAGCTATGTGCGTCGGCTGAACTGGCACACACAGCAGTTTGATCAGCAGCGCTGCCATCTCGCCGATCGATGTCTTAATTCCTGTTCCGACGTTGTAGAACCGATCGCTTCGCTCCGAACGCATTGCCGCGAGGTTCGCGCGAGCACAGTCGCGAACATCGATGAAGTCATAAGCTTGAGCACCATCGCCGTGAATCACCGGCGGCTCGCCTCGATCCAATGCATTGAGCATTCTCGTCACGACCCCGGTGTATGCGCCACGCTCATCCTGACGGGGACCGTAGACATTCATATAGCGCAATCCTAAATACTCGAACTGTTTCTCAGTTCCACTGTAGCGGTTGCTCAGCGCCCGCAGCAGGTGCTCACCGCACACTTTGCTGGCACCATAAAACTCCTGGCAGAGGAACGGATGATCTTCCCCGACCGGCTCTTCGCGCGGCTCTCCGTACACCGATGCGGACGATGAGAACACGATGCGACGCACGCCAGCGGCGATCGCGCATTCAGCCACGTTCATTGTTCCTTCGACATTGACTTCAAACGCCGCTCGTGGGTACTCGTGGCAGTGAAGCAGCCACAGGGCGGCAAGATGAAAGACACCATCCATTCCTTCCATCACCTTGCCAAGCAGATCGCGATGCAGGATGTCACCGCCGTCGGCGAACACTTCAGCGCGCGGGTCGTGCAGAGCATTCCGCAGGTTAGCGGAGGTACCGCGTGAAAAGTTGTCATAAATCAGTACCTGCTTGGCTTCCTCGGCCAGCAGTAAATCGACAACGTGCGAGCCGATGAAACCGGCGCCGCCGATGACCAAGAATCTCTTTCCGGCTATGTCCATCACCACAAGATCAAAGTTTTCAGCCTGTCGCCGTTGACATGAATCTTGCATGCTGAGCGATGCACCGGCCAATCAACTCGCGGTTGGTGCGAGTCCAGTCGACCGTGCGACGCAAGCCCTCTTCAATGGGCACTTCTGCTTGAAAGCCGAGCTCGCGTGCCGCCTTAGCAGTCGAAGCGAAACGCTTGCCCGATCGATCCCAGTCGCGGGCCGGTCGTAGGTCGACCGGTGTTTTGTTACCCGTAAGTCCATTGATCGTCATCGCGAGCTCGGAAATCGTGGTTTCCTCACCGGTGGCAAGGTTGTAGACCTCACCGGCCCGACCCTCTATCGCGCACGCCATCAAACCGCGCGCCATGTCTTCGACGAAAATGAAATCACGACTCGCGTTGCCACCATTGTCCAGGGGCAGCGCCTCCTTGGACAGTGACCGCCAGATGAAAGTTGGCGTCACGTTGCGCCAAACCGTGTGAACAGTGCCGCGCCAACGGCCGGCGCCAAGAATCTCGCGTGGTCCGTAGACATTGGAAAACCGCGCCTTGACGAACGGCAAACCGTACCGTGCGAAGTAGTAGTTGCCATACAACTCGCCAACGATCTTGGAGATCGAATATGGACTGTCGTGGTACAGCGTCACCGGCTGATCTTCGGTTGTTGCGGTCGGCGTATCGAAGGTCTTTTCTGCCACAGCGCATGCCGCGGCGGCATACACGACCTTTTTCAGGGCTGAAATATCCTTTAGCCGGTCGAATAGCTTCAGTGAAGTCAGTGTGTTGTTGTCATGGTCGGCGATCGGATCGGCGATCGACGACTGATTGCCGTGATAGCACGCCAGATGGAACGCGTAATCGAGGTCATCCGGCAGACGGCGCAGAATCGACTCATCCGTGATCGACCCTAAAACGAATTTCACACGGGGATCGTCTGGAACATTGCTGGCTTCGGACGAAAGCAAGTTGTCGACGACGACGATCTCGCGCGGATTGTGCTCGATCAGCTTCAGAACAAGATTGCTGCCTACGAACCCGGCTCCGCCCACGACCAGAATGCGGGCGCTCTCGAATTGGCGGCCCATTCAGCCCGGCTCCGAAGCCGGCACTGTTTCCTGCAAATGCGAGAACACGTCAGACACTCCATGGCGGTCATACCACTGCAACTGGCGCCTTACTGTTTCGTCAAAGCTCACCGCAGCAGCCCACCCGAAATCGCGCGACGTCTTGGAAGGGTCAAGCGCAACAACCGGCACGTCGTCGGGCCCCGGCGGCACGATCGGAACATCTGTAGACGGCACGCCTAGATGTCGGGCAACGATCTCGTAAATCTCCTTGATGGTGTGCGCCTGTCCACTTGCAACGTTGTAGACACCGTTTGGGCCGGAGTCAGAGATCGCGAGGTCCATGAACGTCAGGAAGTCGCTGATGTCCAGAAAATCGCGCGCGGTGTCAGAGCAAAAGCACCCCTGACCGGCCTTCAACCGCTTGTAGAACGTAGGTATCGGTCCGATCGATAGACGCGGACCGGTCACGTTAGCGATTCTCAGAGATAAGGTCGGCAGCCCCGACATCAGCATCAACTGCTCGCCGGCGGTCTTGCTGATGCCATAGCTGGTGAACGGTGCCGTGGGGTGGTCCGCAGGAATCGGAACGGTTTCGGTCCGCCCATAGCAAAGCGCCGTTTGGAAGTTGATCAGCCGTCGCGCACCCGCCTGTTTTGCAGCCCTGGCGACACATGCGCTGCCAATCACATTGGTCGTTGCGTCACCGATCCAGTCATCGGGATCCTTGTAGGCGGCTGCCGAATGAATCACCACGTCGGGAGAAAACTCTCCGAAAACGCGATTCACCAGCTGCACATCGGCAACCGAACCTTCAACGACAGTGAGTCGGTCGACAGGAGGCAACGTCTCACGTTTGGACGTGGCGAAGTTGTCAATCACCAAAACGTTATGTCCGCGCGGGATCCAGTGTTCGACGAGGTTCGACCCGAGGCACCCGGCACCCCCAGTGATTAACAGCTTCAAGAATTGACTCCTCGTGCTTGCGACATGCGTTCGGTCACGTGCGCTCCGCGTGAGCCAGATGCGTGTAGCCGCCCGTGACACCGAACTGCTGGTAGTACTCGACGGCACGCCCGACCGTCTCACCCAGCGGAGTGAACTTGACGGCGCCGAAGTCGGCGAACGTTCGCGTCGGGTCCAGCAGGATCGAGGGGGCGTCATCCGGACCAAGATCGCGAACCTCTGGCTCCGGGTAGGCGGGCAGCTGCATGGCGGCAACCACCGCGTCGTAGAGCTCGCGAATCGCCACGTCAGTGCCGGACGAAAAGTGATACGCGCCCCGGCCTTGACCGTCCACCGCTTTGAGCACACAACGCGCAAGATCCTTCACAAAAACAAAATCGCGCCGCGCTTTGGTCACAAAGCACCGTTTGCCTTCCGACAGCCGCTGAAAGAATATAGGCAGCGGACCGCTAACATTGCGCGGTCCGATCACATTGGCCAGCCGAAACGTCACGTAGTCGAGCCCCGATATCTCGATGTAGTCCTCAGCCGCGGTCTTCGATATCGCGTAGCTGCTGTTGGCCGGCAGCTTTGGATGATCCAGTCGTATTGGCTGGTGCAGCGGCTTGAGGCCATAGCACAGTGCAGTCTGGAAATAGATGAGTCGGCCGACTCGGTGCTGCTTGGCCGCTGTTAGCAAGTTCGCCGCGCCGACACAGTTGGTCAGTGTGTCGTTGTAGTAGTCGTCAGGCTCTTTGTAGGACGCCGCCGTATGAACAATGACCTCCGGCTTGAATGCCTCAATGGTGGACGCCACTACGTCGCGGTCGGCGATCGTGTCGATCAACAGTTTCAACCGCGGGTGTGCCGGCAAATGTTCCTTGCGTCCTGTCGCAAGATTGTCGATGCCGAAGACTTCATCTCCCCGCTCAAGCAGCATTTCGGCCACGTGGGAGCCAACCTGGCCGCACGCGCCAGTTAGATAAACACGCATAACGCTCTCCAGAACACAATCACGCGGCGCAACGGATTCGTTCGCGATTGCCGCGAAGAAGTTCCACTATTTGCTCAGCCGCTTTTCCATCGCCATAAACATTAGGCTG
>JBDTQZ010000289.1:0-4020 GCA_039931935.1 Burkholderiaceae bacterium
GCTGACCAAGGCGCTGCATGGCCTGATCGATCACGCCGCTGCTCAACAGCGCGAAATAGAGCGGCTGGTCGCGGCGCTCGAACGCAGCGGAATTTCGCTCGATGACGTGGCGAGCGAAGCATCGAAGGTCGATGCCGCGCAGTTGAATCGGCTGGTCGATGAGTAACGTTCAGTCGTCGAAAAATACCAACCGCGGACGGCCGTCGACAAAGTCAAGATAGCCGCCGCGCGGCTCGGTTGCGTCGAGGTCCCAATCGGGCAGAACCCAGCGCTCGGCGCTCGTACCCTCGAGATCGATCACGTGAGCGGCAGGCCGGTGCGTGTGCCCGTGGATGATGCGAAGGACGCCTGCGCTTTTCAGCGCTGCGCCGATCGCCTCGGGTGTCACGTCCATGATGTCCATGGCCTTGAGCGACTTTTCGGTATCGCTCGCCAAGCGTGCGCTTTTGGCGACTGCAATCCGCTCATCGATGGATTTCGCCAGGAAGCCGCGCTGGAACTCCGGATCTCGAACCATCGCGCGAAACTGCTGGTACGCAACGTCGCGCGTACACCACGCATCGCCGTGCGACAGCAGCGTCGTCGTTCCCGCGACCTCGACGATGATCGGGTCGGCGAGCAACGTCGCGCCGGCCGCGCGAGCAAACTCGTGACCGATCAGCGGGTCGCGATTTCCATGCATCAGAAACACGCGCTGCTTTGCGTTAGAAGCGGCTGCCAGTGCGTCGATGACCGGGTTGGCTGCCGGTGACGCATCGTCGCCTATCCAGAACTCGAATAAGTCACCCAAGATAACGAGCTCGAGGTGGCGCGGTGCGTCGGCCTGCATGAAACGAAAGAACCGCTGCAGCGTTGCAGGCCGCTCAAGCGCCAAATGCAGATCCGAGATAAAGACCGGGTCGATCAGCGGCTCGATCGACTGCGTGACCGCCAGGGCCGGCGGCGGATCAACGAGACGAAAAGTCATCTCAAAAACGTAGCGAACGGCCCGAGGTTGCCGCGAGGAGCGCACCCATACGAATAGCTATGGCGAGCACCGCAGCGGCAAGATCGGGACGCGCAGTAGTTTTGGAGATGACTTTCAAATGATTTCGGCGCGCTCGACCAACACATTGACTTCCGGCACGTCCTGATGTGAGCCGTGGCGGCCGGTGCGCATCACCTTGATCTTCTCGATCGTTTCCGTGCCCTCGATCACCTTGCCGAACACGCAGTAGCCCCAGCCTTGCGGCGACGGCGACGTGTGATTCAGAAATTCGTTGTCAGCCACGTTGATGAAGAATTGCGCCGTCGCCGAGTGCGGGTCGCCGGTGCGCGCCATCGCGACCGTGTACTTATCGTTGCGCAATCCGTTGCGCGCTTCGTTTTCGATCGGCTGTTCGGCGGTTTTCTGACGCATGCCGGGCTCAAAGCCGCCGCCCTGGATCATGAATCCGTTGATCACGCGGTGGAACAACGTGCCGTCGTAAAAGCCGCCGCGCACGTAACTCTCGAAGTTGGCCGCCGTCTTAGGCGCGCGCTCGTGGTCAACCTCGATCGTGATCGGGCCATAGTTGGTGTACAGACGAACCATTGCTGCTCCTGCAATTGAGCGGTTACTTGACGATGTGGGCGGTCTTGATGGTGATCGGCTTCACCGGAACGTTTTGATGCGACCCACGGCTGTCAGTCGGTGCGGCTCTGATCTTGTCCACGACATCCATACCTTCGACGACCTTGCCGAACACCGCATAGCCATTGCCGTCAGGCTTCGGATAGTCAAGATTCGCGTTGTCGACCACATTGATGAAGAACTGCGCGGTCGCAGAGTCCGGATCGCCGCGCCGTGCCATCGCCAGCGTGCCGCGTTCGTTCTTCAAGCCGTTGCGGCTTTCGAGTGAAATGGTCCCGCGCGTCGATTTTTCTTTCATGTCAGCCGTGAACCCGCCGGCCTGAATCATGAAGCTCGGGATCACGCGATGAAATACGGTGCCGTCGTAATGGCCACTCTTCACATAGGTCAGGAAATTGTCGACCGTCTTCGGCGCCGCTTGCGGTGCGAGTTCGACGACGATCCTTCCTTCGCTGGTTTCGAACGCGACGCGCGGTGCCGGTGTTTGCGCGGCTACGGAAAACGCGGTAACGGCCAGCGTTGATGCGAGTAATTTTCCAAGCTTCATTGCAATCCTCATCTCATGTTCAACGCGCTGCGCGCGCCTTTGTCACCATCTCGCGCGTGAGCGCAAGCTTGCTGGAAACCGTACGGTTGGTCGGTTGCAGCGTCGCCGCGCGCTGGTAGGCATCGGCGGCCATCTGCAAATAAACATCGCCCATGTTTTCGTGCGCAGTCGCGTAGTCCGGCCGCGCAAGCAGTGCCAGTTCCAGCGCAGCGCGCGCACGCTCTAACTCCCCGGCCGCCGCGTACAGCACTGCCAGATTGTTGTACGGCTCCGGAAGCTCGGGAAAGTCTTCTGTGAGCTGCTGGAACACCGCGCGCGCGGCGTCGTTGTCATTCATGTCAGACAAGATCACGCCGCGCACGAATCGCATCTGCGCATTGCGCGGGTTCTTGGCCAGCTGCTCGTCTGCGAACGCCAGCGCCTGTTTGCTGCGACCCGTCGCGATCAGCTTCTTAACCTCTTCAAGAGGCGTCGCATCGTTCCGATCGACCGAAATGTCGCCGATCGCCGGCGGCGGCACCGGTTGCGCGTGCACCGCGCCGCCGAGACCGATTGCGGCAGTCAAGACAAGAAGGAGCGAAGCGCTATTCGACATTGGAAGTAGGTTGCGAGCGGTGCTTAGGTGCACGCATGATCGCTACACTGCGCGCGATTCTACAGCCGCCAATCGAGCGCGGTCGGAGCAACAGGTGCCATTGGAGATCTACAACACGCTGTCACGAAGCAAGCAACCCTTGCAGCCGATCGTGCCCGGCCGCGTCGGCCTGTACGTGTGCGGAATGACCGTGTACGACTACTGCCACCTGGGGCATGCACGTCTGTTCATGGCGATGGACATGGCGCAGCGCTGGATGCGCGTGCTGGGGCTGGACGTCACGTATGTCCGCAACATCACCGATGTTGAAGACAAGATTATTAAGCGCGCCGCCGATAACGGCGAAACCGTTGGCGAGCTGACCGAGCGATTCATCCACTACATGAACGAGGATTTTGCGGCGCTCGGATTGGCGGTGCCCGATGCGGAGCCGCGCGCGACCGACTACGTGCCGCAGATGCTGGGGCTGATAGAGCTGCTGCAGAAAAAGGAGCTTGCGTATCAGGCAGACGATGGCGCCGAGGGCGGCGATGTCAACTTCGCCGTGCGCAAGTTTCCGGGCTACGGAAAGTTGTCGGGCAAGTCGCTCGACGACCTGCGCGCCGGAGAACGGGTTGCGGTCGAGCGCAGCAAGCGCGACCCGCTCGACTTCGTGCTGTGGAAGCGCTCCAAGCCAGCTGAGCCATCATGGCCATCGCAGTGGGGCACCGGAAGGCCCGGTTGGCACATCGAGTGCTCGGCGATGGCGAGTGAAACCCTGGGCACGACGTTCGACATTCATGGCGGCGGCCCCGACCTGATCTTTCCGCACCACGAAAACGAAATTGCTCAGAGTGAAGGCGCGCAGGGTGTGCCACTCGCCAACGTATGGATGCACTGCGGCGCATTGCGGGTGGGCGACGAGAAAATGTCGAAGTCGCTCAACAACATGATGACGATTCGCGAGGCATTGAAAAAGTATGACGCGGAGGTGTTGCGGTTCTTTCTGGTGCGTCCGCACTACCGCAGCCAGATTGCGTTTACCGAAGCGCTGATTGTCGAAGCGCGCACGGCGTTGAGCCGTTTGTATACGGCCTTGCGCGACACTGAAGCGGACGAGCTGCCGCTCGACTGGGAAGAGACTCACGCCCGCCGCTTTCACGATGCGATGAATGACGATTTCAACACGCCGATCGCATTGGCTGCGCTGTTCGACCTGGCCGGCGAGATCAATCGGAGCAAGTCGCCGCGATTGGCGGGCCAGCTGCGCGCTCTTGGCAAAACGCT
>JBDTQZ010000290.1:0-4017 GCA_039931935.1 Burkholderiaceae bacterium
CTCGGTCAGGCACATCACTTCCGCAACTACGCGCCGGAGAAAATCGAGTACGCGATCAATCGCTACAGCAACGAAGCGAAACGGCTCTACGCCGTGATGGATCGCCGACTGGGCGAAGCCAAATACTTCGCCTACGAGTATTCGATCGCCGACATAGCGATCTTTCCGTGGACGCGCTCACACCCGAATCAGGGCGTCGATCTGGCCGACTACCCGAATGTGCAACGATGGTATGACTCGATCGATTCGCGCCCCGCGGTCAAACGCGGCGTGCAAGTGCTGGCCGATCGGCGTAAGCCGATCGATGACAAAGGGAGAGAAACGCTATTCGGCGCCAAGCAGTACGAACGACGTTGAGTGATTAACCGCTGAAGAAAAAGTAGAGGCTGGCGACGCAGGCTGCCGCGGCGAACACGAATACCCATACTCGAAGATTGCGAAACCGATCGGCACTGGCCGGTCGATCGTAAACGCCGACACTCCTGCGGTTTCGCTCCTTGCCTGTGCCGTCAGCGTTCATAAAAAAGGGCGAGGTTTTACTCGCCCCTTCGTGCACTCAAGTCCGATTACCGGCCATCACGATCCGAGTCGCCCGGAATGGCGCGCTCAACAGCGTCCGACGTGCGCTCCCAGCCGCGTTTTATGGCTGCCTTGAATCTCTCCCATCCATCGTTCGGATTGCGCGATTCCCAGTCGCGACGCGCATCGGATTCGACCTCTGACCAGCCGCGACCGCGATAGCGCGCGTTCGCACCCAGGTCGCTGCCGTAGCGGTACGCCGGCTCAAAGTCTTCATACCTACCTCCGGAAGAGCTCAGATAGTCCGCATAGTGCGTGCGGAAGTCTTCGTCATCCGACCAGGTCGACGATGTTGAGGTGATGCCCATGCCAGATGTGGTCGTGTCCGCACCCATCTGCGACGCAACGCCAAAGTTCCGGTCGGAAGTCTTGCCGAGTGACCCGTAAGTGCTGCGCTCACGCTCCAGCTGGTCGACGCTGTACGGAGTGGCGGTGGGGTCGTGCCGAGTCCATCCCTGCTGCTTCCATTGCTCGACGCGACGCTCGATGTCGACAGCGCCGTGACTACGCATGGCGCTGGCCGCTTCGTCCGCTCGCGAATCGTCTGCACGCACCGTGATGAGCGCGCCGCCGCGGCGCACGGATTCTGCGTAGTAGCTCGCATCGTCCTCGGAGACGCCGACTCCGGTGAGTCCACCAATCAACCCGCCCGCGACCGCACCGACGCCGGCACCGGCCAACGCTGCCGCAATCGGTCCCGCTGCCACGATGGGTCCGATTCCCGGAATCGCTAGACCCATCAAGCCGACCACCAGCCCCGCTGCGCCGCCGAGCACGCCGCCTGCCGCCGCACCGGTCGCCGTGCTCGCGCCCGTTTCTGAAACAGTATCGGTGCGCACTTGCCCCACGCCCACGGAGTGGCTGCTGTACTTGCCCGTCGCGTCGTTGGCGATGACACTGATGTCGTCGCGCGAAAATCCGCGCTGTTGCAAGTCCCGCACCACTTCCTGAGTTTCTTCAAAACTGTCGAATGAACCGACGATGGTTTTAGCCATGGTGCTCTCCCTTCTGCTGTATGTTGGATGGACGCGCTGCGACATTTGCAGTGCGGCGACGCATCACTGATGCGTAGTAGAAGGTGGCAAGTGCCATGCCTTCCGGCGCGATCAACGATCTGCGCGGGCAGCAGGCAGCAGCTGCGCGGCTTGCTCTGGAGGTAGCGCCTCAACCGATTTCAACGCCTTGCTCATCTGGACAGAGCGACGCTGAGCCGAGTCGATCGTGTCCGATGCGGTCAACAGCTGACGATGCAACGTTGCCAGCACCTCGCCGAACTTGCCGAACTCGGTCTTCACGGCACCGAGTACTTGCCACACTTCGGCAGAGCGGCGCTCGAGCGCCAGCGTTCGAAATCCCATCTGCAGCGAATTGAGCATCGCAAACAGCGTCGTTGGTCCGGCGACCACCGTGCGGCACTCGCGGTGCAAGTGATCGGCCAACCCAGGCCGGCGCAAAACCTCGGCAAACAATCCTTCGGTCGGCAGGAACATGATCGCGAAATCGGTCGTATGCGGCGACTCGACATACTTCTCACGGATCATCCTGGCCTGCACCTTGATGCTTCGCTCGAGCGCTTTGCCGGCGGCCTCCAGTGCGATGGCATCGCCGAGCTCAGCCGCAGACAGCAATCGGTCGTAGTCTTCGACCGGAAACTTCGCATCGATCGGTAGCCAGCACGACGAGCCGTCTCGGCCCGGCATCCGCACCGCAAACTCGACGCGCTCGGTCGAATGCGGCCGCGTAGCAACGTTGCGCGCATATTGATCGACCAGCAGTACTTGCTCGAGCAGCGATGCAAGCTGCACCTCGCCGTAGGTACCGCGCGATTTGACGTTGGTCAGCATGCGCTTCAGATCGCCAACGCCGGAGGCGAGCGCCTGCATTTCACCCAGCCCCTTGTGCACCTGTTCGAGCCGCTCGGACACCATTCGAAACGATTCGCCAAGACGCGCCTCAAGCGTCGACTGCAATTTTTCTTCGACGGTTTCACGCATCTGGTCGAGCTTGCGCTCGTTGCCCTGCTGCAAGCTAGTCAGCTGCGAATGCAACGTGCCGCGCACTTCACCAAGATCCAGCTGTATGCGGCGGGTCAGGTCAGCTAGCTGTTGGCCCTGCAATCCGGTCAAGCCGGTCATTTGCTGCACGAGATGCGATTGCAATTCGCTTAAGCGCGTTCCCGTTTCGAGGCGCATCTGCCCCGCGCTGGAATCAACGGCCGCGCGCAGCTCGCGCTCGAGCCGTTCGTTGTCGTGCAATAGCGCATCGAGGCGCGCAGACACTGCAGGGTCGCGGCGACCGCGTACCGCTGCGTACAAGCCGAGAAGCGAAACTAAAAGTGCCGCGGCCAGCACCGCGACTACGACTTCGATCATGCCGCGATCATACGGGCGCGGCGAACTCCATCAGCCCATCGCAGCGCGTAGAAAGTGCCGGAGGCCGACGCGAGCGGATCCAGCTCACGTCGGATGATGACCGACCGTAAGCAAGGCAAGTACCCGAAGTGAGTTACGCCTCCCGAAGCGTCGCCAAAGGCGGGGTTTTCAGGACGCCGCGCAATCCGAACCAGCCGCCGGTTAATGCGGCGGCCGAGCCGGCGGCGATACCGGCCAGGAACACCCACGGCGAGAAGCGGTATTCGAACTCGAAGCCATAAGTTGCAAGCGCCCAGCCGACCGCGCTTGCGCCAATCGCTGCAAGGAGTCCGGCAAGACCGCCAATACACAGCATCTCGGCGATTTGCGCACGCGAAAGCTGCCGTCGCGATGCACCGAGCGCTCGCAGCAATCCGGCTTCACGCACCCGCTCGTCTCGGCTCGATGCCAGCGCTGCATACAGAACGAGGACACCGGCCGCTAACGTGAACACGAACAGAAATTCGACGGCCGCGATCACCTGATCGATGATCGCCTGCACTTGGCGGAACACGGCGGTCATATCGATCACCGTCAGATTCGGGAATTGCTGCAGCAACTCGCCGGTGACATTGGCCTGTGACGCCGATAAGTGAAATGCGCTGATAAAGCTCGCCGGCATGTCTTTCAGCAACGACGGCGGCATGATGACGAAAAAATTCGCGCGCATCGAATCCCAGTTCACCTTGCGCAGGCTGGTCGCACGCGCGGTGACGAGCTGCCCGGCGATGTCGAACTTCAACGCGTCGCCGAGCTTGATACCGAGCGTTTCGGCAATGCCTTCTTCGATCGACAGCTCATCGCTGCCGTCGGTAAACCAGCGGCCAGCGGTAATCCGATTTACGGCTTTGGTGTGCAAAGGCCCCGGGAAGAACCCCGGGGCCTTTCACTTGTTGTAGCTCAAAAGGGCTCTCGGTACAGATGAAGCAGCGTGCCAGCACGATATGTGCGCGATCGCGTGGTGGCCGTCAGCGGTTCTTCGTCCACACGAGCACGGTGCCGCAAGCACGGTTGGTTCGCTCCATGT